>JAGDDB010000089.1 GCA_017958265.1 Oscillospiraceae bacterium
AGCGGAATGGGGGAGGATAATGTCAAAAGAGCTCATTCGCCTTGCGGACTGCTGCATGGCGTTTGACGGTGAGGTTGTTTTAAACAACATTAACCTTTATATCAACGATTCGGAATTCCTCACACTATTGGGACCCAGCGGATGCGGAAAAACCACCACTCTTCGGATAATCGGCGGTTTTCAAAAACCCACGTCCGGCGACGTTCTGTTTGACGGTGTGAGGATTAATGATGTCCCGCCGCATAAACGACAGGTCAACACCGTCTTTCAGAGGTATGCTCTTTTCCCTCATTTGGACGTATATGACAACATCGCCTTCGGTCTCAGGCTCAAAAAGCTACCCGAGTCCGAAACGGCGGAACGCGTCCGCGATATGCTGGCTCTGGTCGGCATGAAGGGCTTTGAAGAGCGTAAGATCGATTCTCTTTCCGGCGGTCAGATGCAGCGCATCGCCATAGCCCGCGCTCTGGTCAACCGCCCCAAGGTCCTGCTTTTGGATGAGCCCCTCGGCGCTTTGGATCTGCGCCTGCGCAAGGATATGCAGAACGAGCTCAAGCGCATCCAGCAGCAGATGGGCATAACTTTCATATATGTTACCCACGACCAGGAAGAGGCCCTTACCATGAGCGACACCATCGTGGTGATGGACAGGGGCAGGATACAGCAGATCGGCAAGCCGGAGGATATCTACAACGAGCCGAAAAACGCTTTCGTGGCTGACTTTATCGGCGAGAGCAATATCCTCGACGGCATCATGCGCTCCGACAGGCTTGTGGAATTTCTCGGAAGGCGCTTCCCCTGCGTGGATTTCGGCTTTGACACCGACGAGCCGGTCGACGTGGTCATACGTCCCGAGGACATAGATATCGTCGCCGCCGACAGCGGTCATCTCTGCGGCAGCGTAACAAGCGTGACCTTCAAGGGCGTGCATTACGATATCATAGTGGATTTTCACGGCTTCAAGTGGCTCATTCAGACCACGGACTATCATCCCGTCGGCGCTTATATCGGCATCCGGCTTGCGCCGGAGGATATACATATAATGAAGAAGAGCGAGTATTCGGGCATGTTCGGAGATTACAGCTCCTACAGCGCCGAATACGACGAGATAGGCGATGCCGAGGCGGAGCCGGCCGGTGAGGAGCCCGAGGATGAAGAATAAACTCACTTCCGGACCTTATCTTATATGGATGACGCTCTTTACCGTCGTCCCCCTTTTCATCGTCATTTACTATGCCTTTACCGACTCCGTGACCGGCAGTTTCACGCTCGGAAATATGGAAAGCGTCAAGAACTATATCCCCATTTTCCTTCGCAGCGTGTGGCTCGCCCTTGTATCGGCCCTCATCTGCCTGCTGCTCGGATACCCGGTAGCCTGGCGCATAGCTCAGGCCGGCGCCGGGAGCCAGCGTTTGCTGTATATGCTGGTCATGCTGCCGATGTGCATCAGCTTCCTGCTGCGCACCTTGGCGTGGGTGGCTCTGTTGGAGGACACGGGCATCATAAACGGCTTTTTCATAAAGCTCGGCCTGCCTCCCCTGCCGCTTATCCGCACCAACGGCGCGGTGATACTCGGCATGGTATACAACTATCTGCCGTATATGATAATGCCGCTCTACACGGTCATAATGAAGATAGACCGCCGTTTGATCGAAGCGGCCCAGGATCTCGGCTGCGACGGTCCCCGGGTCTTTGCCAAGGTCACGCTCCCCCTTTCGGTGCCCGGCATCATTTCCGGCGTAACCATGGTGTTCGTCCCCGCGGTGTCCACCTTCTATATTTCCCAGAAGCTCGGCAATACCGGCACCACGCTCATAGGCGACGTGATAGAGTCCCAGTTCAAGACCGCGTATAATCCCAATCTCGGCGCGGCCCTGTCCCTGGTGCTCATGATCATCGTTCTGGCCAGCACGGCGCTGATGAACCGCTTCAGCGGCGATGACGAAAGCGTGGCGACGGTATGAAAAAAGCTTCGTCGGTATTCACCGTCATCATCTTCGCTTTCTTGTACATACCCATGGTCGTGCTTGCCGTGGCCTCGTTCAACACCGGCACCGACATTGCGGTATTCAAAAGCTTTACGTTCAATAACTACCGCGAGCTCATGCGGGACTCCGTTCTGCTCCCGCTGCTGCTGAACTCCGTCATCGTTGCCGTTATCTCCTCTCTTTTCGCCACCGTGCTGGGCACGGCGGCCGCCTTGGGGATACATTCCATGGGCGGACGGATGCGCCGTATGACCATGGCTCTTACCAATATCCCCCTGACAAATCCGGAGATAGTCACCGGCGTTTCCCTCGCCCTCGTTTTCGTGTTCGTCGGGCAGGTATTGAAAATAAAAAGCGTCATGGGTTTCGTCACCCTGCTTATAGCCCACATAACCTTCAACCTGCCCTATGTCATCCTCTCCGTGCTCCCCAAGCTGCGTCAGATGGACGGCAATCTGTCGGAAGCGGCGATGGACCTGGGCTGCACTCCCGTTCAGGCGTTTTTCAAGGTCGTCCTGCCGGAGATAATGCCGGGCGTCATATCGGGCGCTCTGATGGCGTTCACCATGTCTCTCGACGATTTCGTCATAAGCTACTTCGTATACGGCCCCGGCTTCGTCACGCTGCCGGTGGAGATCTACAACTATACGAAAAAACCTCTTCAGCCGAAGATCTACGCGCTTTTCACCCTTATGTTCATCATAATTCTCTTCGCGATGATAATAATGAATATATTGCAGGCAAGGGACAGCCGCCGCGGCTCCCGCTCCCTGCGCAGGAGGTCAACAAATGAATAAAAAACTCATTCGCACGGCGTCCGCGATGCTCGCGGTATTCTGCATCGTTTCCCTCTTCTGCGGCGGCATGACGGCCCGCGCAGACGAAAAAGTGACCATAAACGTATATAACTGGGGCCAGTATATTTCCGACGGCACCGACGGATATATAGACGTAAACAAAGCGTTTACCGAGGCCACCGGCATCGAAGTGAACTACCTCACGTACGATACCAACGAAACGATGTATACAAAGCTCAAAACCGGCGGATCGTCCTATGACGTGATCATCCCTTCGGATTACATGATCGCCCGTCTGATCAGCGAAGATATGCTCGCCCCTCTCAATTTTGACAATATCCCCAACTACAAATATATCGACGAGGCTTATAAAAACACGGAATATGACCCCGAGAACATTTACAGCGTTCCCTATACCTGGGGTTCCGTGGGCGTTATCTACAACACCAAGTTTGTCGACGAGGCCGATACGGGCAGCTGGGACCTGCTTTGGAACGAAAAATACTCCGGCAAAATACTCATGTTCGATAATCCCCGCGACGCCTTCGGCATAGCGGAACTCCTGCTCGGCTACGATCTCAACACCGAAAGCGAAGACGAGCTCCGCGCGGCCGCCGCAAAGCTCACCGAGCAGCATCATCTGGTGCAGAGCTACGTAATGGATCAGATCTTCAACCAGATGGAACATGAAGAGGCATGGATCGCTCCCTATTACGCCGGTGATTTCCTGCTGATGAACGCGGAAAACGAAAATCTTGCCTTCTACTACCCCACCGAGGGCTTCAACGTTTTTATCGACGCCATGTGCATCCCCGCCACGAGCGACAATAAGGAAGCCGCCGAGGCGTACATCAACTTCCTCTGCGACCCCGCGATCTGCGGCGAGAACCTCAGCTATCTGGGCTATTCCGTCCCCTCCACCGAGGCCCGCGAGTATCTTGACGAGGACGTCGGCATAAGCGAAGTCGCCTACCCCTCCGATGAGACGCTTGCGAGAAGCCAGAGCTTCCTCAATCTCTCCGCCGAGACCACCAAGCTCATGGACTCCCTGTGGCTGGGCGTAAAGACCTCCGGCGGCTCAAATTCCCCGATCTACATCATAGGCATTGCCGTAGTGGCCGTGCTGGCGATAGTGATATTCATCTACCGCAACAACAAGCTCAAAAAGCGCCGCGAGCATTACGGCAGCAAATAAAGCTCATTCGTCAAACAGCCGGTGTGCATGAAAATGCACACCGGCTTAAAATTTTGTCGGGCTTGCCCATAATTCTTCTCACAGCGCCGTATCCAGCAGCATCATCAGCGCAAACCCCGCTATAATGCCCATCGTGGACACGTAGGGAGAGCCTTCCGTATTTTCCCTGCACCCGGGTATGAGCTCGTGCACCGCTACAAGTATCATCGCTCCGGCCGCAAACGCCAGCGCGTACGGCAGGAGCAGTTCCGTCCGCGCTACCGTCAGCGCGCCGATCAGTGCGGCCGCCGGCTCCACCAGTCCGGAGGCCTGGCCTGCGAAAAAGGCTTTCGCTCTCGAGCAGCCCTCCCGCCTCATCGGCAGCGCCACCGCGGCGCCCTCGGGGTAATTCTGCAGCGCTATCCCGACCGCCACGGATATCGCGGCGACAAGCGCCTCCGAGCCGTCGGCTCCGGAACCGAGCGCCCCGAAGGCCACACCCACGGCAAGACCCTCGGGTATATTGTGCAGAGTAACGGACAAAACGAGCATGCTCGTTCTTTTCATGCCGCCCTTCTCCGCCTTTCCGAAGTTCCGTCTCGCCGCCTCTGCCGCTTTTTCGGACAGCCATATAAACAGCGCCCCGCATATAAATCCCGCCGTCGCCACCAGCCACGCCGGCACGTCAAGCATACGCTCCGCTCTGTCTATCGCCGGCTCCAAAAGCGACCAGAAGCTGGCGGCTATCATTACGCCGGCCGCGAAGCCGAGCATTGTATTGAGTATTTTATGTCTGCTTCCCCGGAAAAAGAAGACCGTCGCGGCGCCGAGGGCGGTAACGAACCATGTCCCGCAGCCCGCTATCAGCGCCATGCATACCGGAGAAAGCGTGAAATTACCTGTATTCAAAACCTTC
>JAGDDB010000090.1 GCA_017958265.1 Oscillospiraceae bacterium
GCGTCGCTCTCGGCGCGATGGTGGGCAACCTCACTGTCGGCAAGAAGAAATACGCTGACGTTGAAGAAGATATGCGCGCGGATAGAGAGAAGGCGGAAGCCATTCGCCTCGAGATGCTCCGCCTTATCGACGGTGACGCCGAAGCGTTCGAGCCCCTTTCCAAGGCTTACGGCATCCCGAAGGACGATCCCACCAGAGCCGAGACTATGGAAAAGTGCCTCAGAGACGCCTGCGGAGTTCCCATGGATATCATGCGCACAGCCTGCAAGGCTATAGATCTTATCGCCGATTTCGCGGCGAAGGGCAGCGCCCTCGCTATCTCCGACGCGGGCGTCGGCGTAGTGTTCTGCAAGGCCGCTCTCCAGGGCGCGAGCCTCAACGTGTTCATCAACACCAAGGCCATGGCCGACAAAGCCTATGCCGCCGAGATAGAGGCCGAGGCAGACGGCCTGCTCACGAAGTACTGCGCCATGGCGGACGAGATCTACGCCAAGGTCACAGGCAAGCTCCGCGGCTGAGATACAAGTGATCACCGTGCGGCGGCGGACGCCGTACAAAAAATAAAAAACCCATGGAGGTATATTAAAATGGCTGAGATACTCAAGGGCGCTCCCGTAATGAAGGCGCTCAATGCAAAGATGCAGGAAAAGGTCGCCGCTCTTGCCGAAAAGGGCATCACCCCGACGCTGGCGATATTCCGCGTAGGCGAGAGAGAAGACGATCTTTCTTACGAGCGCGGAGCCATGAAGCGCTGCGAATCCGTCGGTGTCGCGGTAAAGAACGTCGTTCTCCCCGCCGACGTAAGCGAAGAAGAGTTCTTCAAAACGCTCGACGCCCTCCACAATGCTAAGGACGTACACGGCATCCCCCTGTTCCGCCCGCTGCCCAAGCAGATCGACGGCGAGAAGGCCCGCCAGTCCATCGCTCCCGCGAAGGACGTTGACGGCTGCACCGACGGCTCCCTGGCAGGCGTGTTCACCAACACCAAGCTCGGCTATCCGCCCTGCACCGCGCAGGCCGCTATGGAGATCCTCAAGTTCTACGGCGTAGAGCTCAAGGGCAAGAAGGCCGCCGTTATCGGCCGCAGCCTCGTTATCGGCCGCCCGGTCGCAATGATGCTCATGCATGAGAACGCGACCGTTACCATCTGCCACACCAAGACCAAGGACGTTCCGTCCATCACACGCGACGCCGATATCATCATCGCCGCTGCCGGCCAGATGGAGAGCGTTACCGCTGAGTACCTCAGCGCAGGACAGACCATCATCGACGTGGGCATCAACGTCGACGCTGAAGGCAACCTCAAGGGCGACGTCAAGGCGTCCGACGCCGACGGCATCGTAGCCGCCTATACTCCCGTCCCCGGCGGCGTAGGCACCGTTACCACCTCCGTCCTCGTAGGCCATGTCGTTGAGGCGGCCGAGCGCTACGCGGCAACTCTGTAAACGATAAAAGAAAATAGTCAAAAATCCGGCTGAGAAGCTTCTCAGCCGGATTTTTCTGCAAGCAAACGTGTAAGCCGGGTTCTGTTAAAAGACAGTCATCTATCTCGACCTGCCGTCGCCGGCAGGCTCAAGCCACCTCCTAAGGGCGGGACGGGCAGCCCCTTTGTTTTTCACACAGCCCTTTCCACGGTGTTGCTCCGAATAGAGTTTACAGCGCCGGACGCTTTCACACGCCGGCGGGTGAGCTCTTACCTCGCCTTTCCACCCTTACCGCGAAACGCGGCGGTATATCTCTGTTGCACTTTTCCTGAAGTCGCCTTCGGCGGCCGTTAGCCGTTATTCTTGCCCTGCGGAGCCCGGACTTTCCTCATACGCGTCTTTTCAAACTGCGCACGCGACTGTCCGATTTACTTGCTGCATCATTTTAGCGTCAGAGCGCGGCGATGTCAATAATCTGATTGTAATTTGCCGCGCGGCAGGGTATAATTAGCTGTTAAAATCGGTTCAGAAAGGGAATTTGAAAAATGCTGCTTTCAGAATATCTCGATTCCGTTAAAAACAAAAGAATAGCCGTTATCGGCATAGGCGTGAGCAACACCGGCCTTATAGAGCTGCTTTTGAAAAACGGCTGCAGCGTGCTCTGTTGCGACAAGAAGGAGCGCTCCGCCATGGAGGATACGGCGGCAAGGCTCGAGGCTATGGGAGCAAAGCTCAGCCTCGGCGCCGATTATCTTAAAAATATCGAGGCTGATATAATCTTCAAGACCCCCGGCATTCGCCCGGATATCCCGGATTTCGAAGCCGCCAGAAATGCCGGCGCGCTCATAACCTCGGAGATGGAGGAATTCTGCGAGGTCTGCCCCTGCCGCATAATAGCCGTAACGGGAAGCGACGGCAAGACGACGACAACCACAATAATCTCCGAGCTTTTGAAGGCCGCCGGGAAAACGGTACATACCGGCGGGAATATCGGCAAGCCGCTTTTCGTTGAGGCGGGCGATATGAGGCCGGAGGATTACGCCGTGCTCGAGCTTTCGTCCTTCCAGCTCATGACGATGAAAAAGAGCGCGGATATAGCGGTGGTAACAAACGTTACCCCGAACCATCTCGATTATCACACGGGCATGGAGGAGTATACGCAGGCAAAGAAAAACGTTTTCCTGCACCAGGGGCCGGAGGGCCTTCTGGTAGTGAACGCCGATAACGATGTGACCGCGGCATTTGAGGCCGAGGCGCCGGGCAGATGCAGGGCCTTCAGCAGGCGGAGGAGAGTGGAAAACGGCTTTTTCGCGGATAACGAGAGCGTTTTCCGCGCGCAGGACGGCAAAGCTGAAAAGCTCCTGGATTTCGGCGAAATAAAGCTGCC
>JAGDDB010000091.1 GCA_017958265.1 Oscillospiraceae bacterium
ATCGCCGGAGAGGGCGAGCTGAGAGAGGACACGGAAGAATACTGCCGTGCGCTCGGACTGCAGGACAAGGTCATATTCACCGGTCACCGCGACGATATGCCCGACCTGTACGCCGCCGCCGACGCGACCGTATGCCCCTCGGAAAGCGAAACGCTGTCTTTCCTGCTGCTGGAATCCATGGCCGCCTCCACCCCCGTGATAGCCACCCGTACCGGAGGCATGACCGATATAGTGACCGCCGCGCATGACTGCGGACTGATGGTAGATTACGGCGATACCGCCGCCATGGCCGCCGCAGTGGCGAAGCTGATGGACGATCCGGGGCTGCTCAGACGCTTCGGAGAGGGCGCGAGGCGCAGCGCCGAGTGCGATTACGACATACACGACGCCGCCCGCAGGGTGCTGGCGCTGTACAAAGGAGAATGATATCTTGCAGGCAGTCAGGCAAAGCTTTATTCAATATGTTCTTTCCGAAATCGCGCGCCTGTTCCGCTCCGGTCTGACCGGGCGGGTATGGTCCGGCTTCACCGGGAGCTTTTCGAAGTGCGTAAGCTCAAGCACGACCTACGCTTTTTTCACGCGGGACGGCTTATGGCAGCGCCGCTGGCGCACGAGCATGCTGCACCGGCTTATCGGGCTGCTGCTCGGTCTTATCCCCCGCGGTCTGACTCACATTTGCGCGCGGCGCGGAAAGCGCGAACGCTGCTTTACGGCATACTGTCTCGACGCGCTGGCCGACAGACGGCACATCATGATCGGCCTTGTCTTTATGCTGATGCTGTGCATCCCGTACGAGCTGTGGAACAATCTTTACGGGGCAGCCGGGGCAGCCGCGGTATTTGTGCTGTATTATTTCTGGGCCATCCCCCGCCGCCGCGCCGAGCTCATTGACGCGGACGCTCTGAGCCCGATGTACCTTGTTTTCCTTTTCTGCGTCGCTTTGGGGTTTTTCTTCTCGGAGCACGCCGGGCTGAGCCTGCGTTTCGTCATATTCCACCTGGCCTGTGCTTTGACCGTGCTGGCCGTCCCGGGCTCTGCGGTAAACGCCAAGCAGCTCAGGACCATGCTGTATATCGTCCTGGTCGGGCTGCTGGTATCCTCCCTCTACGGCTGCTGGCAGGCAATAACGGGCGTGGAATATCTGGCCTATCAGCTCGATGCGTCGATAAACACCGGCATAACGGGGCGCATATATTCCTTTTTCAGCAATCCCAACAACTACTGCACCTTTATCGTCATGCTTCTGCCCTTTGCCCTGGCGCTGTTCATAAGCGCCGAAAGCGTGCGGGAGCGCGTGTTTTGCGCAGTCGTGCTTATTATCACGCTTATCTCCTGCGGCGCGACCTATTCCCGCTCCGGCTGGATAGGTCTTATCGCGGCCGTGGTGATCTTCATCATCTTTACCGACTGGCGCTATATACCGATGCTTGCCGCGCTGTGCCTGCTGGCCCTGCCGCTGCTTCCGGAAACGATCATTACGCGCCTTACGACCATAGGCAATATGAAGGACTCCTCCAGCAGAAACCGCATGCAGATATACGC
>JAGDDB010000092.1 GCA_017958265.1 Oscillospiraceae bacterium
AATTCCTCGCGCAGGATCGCGTCGGACTCGCCGACGGCCTCGAGGCGGTCCCGCGTTATGGCGCCCACGCAGCGCACTCCCAGGCCGGGGCCGGGGAAGGGCTGGCGGTAAACCATGCCGTCGGGCAGGCCCAGAGCCTTGCCCACGACGCGGACTTCGTCTTTATAAAGGAACTTCACGGGCTCGACGAGCTCAAAATCCAGCTCCTTCGGAAGCCCGCCGACATTGTGATGGCTCTTGACCGGGCCGGACTCGATTATATCGGTATATATGGTTCCCTGGGCGAGGAATTTGAAGCCGTCGAGCTTTCCGGCCTCCTCGGCGAACACGTCGATAAACTCCTTGCCTATGATCTTGCGTTTCGCTTCGGGGTCGGCTACGCCGGCAAGCTTGTCCAGAAAACGGTCGACCGCGTCCACATAAATAAGGTTGGCGCCCAATTCTTCGCGGAAAACACGGATGACCTGTTCGGGCTCGCCCTTGCGGAGCAGACCGTGATTGACATGGACACATACCAGCTGCCGGCCCACGGCGCGGATGAGCAGCGCGGCAACAACGGAAGAGTCTACGCCGCCGCTGAGCGCCAGAAGAACTTTTTTATCGCCGATCTGCGCGCGGAGCGCCTCGATCTGCTCGGATATGAATGCCTCGGCCTGCGCGGGAGCAGTGATGCGCGCCATGGTCTCGGGACGGACATTGCTTGCCATAACGTTTCCCTCCGAATAACTTTATTTTTAACGGAACAATTATACAGTCGTCCGCCGCGATGTGCAAGAAAAACAGACCGCCGCGGTGAAAAAAACATTCGGCCGCGCGGGGCGTGCGGCTGTCGGAAATGCACAAATTGCCGATCCTCTGCCGACGGCGCGCGGAGGGGAGGCGCCGACGGCGTTTTTGGTATTGACAAAAGACGCGCTGTGGGATAGAATTCTCATAATCTGACGGCAAAGCTTTCCGGGAATTGCATTCCTGCTTACTTTGTCGTTTTTTGCATTCCGCCTGTGCGGCTGCAGAAAGGAACGGGCTTATGAACAATGTGAGCGAGTTATTCGGTTCCATGGTGTTTTCCGACGCGGTGATGAGGGAACGTCTGCCCAAGGAGACTTACCGCGCATTGAAGGAATCCATCATTATGGAAAAATACCTTTCTCCCGAAGTGGCCAGCGTGATCGCCAGCGCCATGAAGGATTGGGCGATAGAGAAGGGAGCGACGCATTTTACACATTGGTTCCAGCCGCTTACGGGCATTACCGCCGGAAAGCATGACGGCTTCATTTCTCCCGCAGAGGACGGAAAGGCCATAATGGAGTTTTCCGGAAAGGAACTGTCCCAGGGCGAGCCCGACGCATCGAGCTTTCCCTCCGGGGGCCTGCGCGCCACCTTCGAGGCAAGGGGTTATACGGCGTGGGATCCCAATTCATATGCGTTCGTAAAGGACGGCGTGTTATACATACCCACGGCGTTCTGCTCATACGGCGGCGAGGCGCTGGATAAAAAAACTCCGCTGCTGCGGTCCATGGAGGCGCTGAACAGGCAGGCATTGAGGATAGTCAGACTGTTCGGCAACACCACGGCGACGAGGATACATCCCACCGTCGGCGCGGAGCAGGAATATTTCCTTATCGACCGCGAGGTATATAAAAAGCGCAGCGACCTCATCTACACGGGGAGAACGCTTTTCGGCCTGCTGCCGCCCAAAGGTCAGGAAATGGAGGATCATTACCTCGGCGCGATCAAGCCGAGGGTCGCCGCGTTCATGAACGATCTGAACGAGGAGCTGTGGAAGCTGGGCGTACCGGCGAAGACGGAGCATAACGAGGCCGCTCCGGCGCAGCATGAGCTTGCCTGCGTGTACGAGACGGCGAATATCTCCGTAGACCATAATCAGCTCGTCATGGAGGTCATGCGCACAACGGCCGAGAAGCACGGCATGGTATGCCTGCTGGCGGAAAAACCCTTTCAGGGCGTGAACGGCAGCGGCAAGCACAACAACTGGTCCATGGCGACGGATACGGGAGAAAACCTTCTCGAGCCGGGGGACACGCCCGCGGAGAACGCGCAGTTCATAACGATACTCTGCGCCGTGATCAAGGCGGTGGACGAATATCAGGACCTGCTGCGCATATCGGTTGCCGGAGCGGGCAACGACAGGCGGCTCGGCTCGGGAGAAGCGCCGCCCGCGATACTGTCGGTCTATCTCGGCGACGAGGTAAGCGCCATATTGGAGGCTTTCGGCAGCGAAACGGTGTATGAGCCGAGTCTGCGCAAGCAGTTCAAGGCGGGAGTGCATACTCTGCCGCGCTTTTCGCAGGACAGCACCGACCGCAACAGAACGTCGCCCTTCGCCTTCACGGGCAATAAGTTTGAGTTCCGCATGGTAGGCTCGGGAGCCTCCATTGCCGACGCTAACGTGACGATTAACACCATTGTCGCCGAAGAGCTGAGACAGTTTGCCGACCGGCTGGAGAGCGCCGGAGATTTCGAGAGCGAGCTGCATGCCATCATCCGCGAGTGCGTCCGCGATCACGGACGGATAATCTTCAACGGGAACGGCTACGGCAGCGCGTGGGTGGAAGAGGCGGAAAAGCGCGGACTGCTGAATTTGAGGACCACGCCGGACTGCCTGCCCTACCTTGTGCACGAGAAAAACATAAAGTTGTTTGCCGAGCACAGGGTGTTCAGCGAAACGGAGCTGCGCTCCAGGCTGGAGATCATCCTCGAGGGCTACTGCAAGCGCATGAATATCGAGGCGCTTACCATGGTGGATATCGCCGTAAAGGACATACTGCCCGCAGTGGACGGCTATATACAGGCCCTGTCCGCCTCTGCCGACGCGAGGCTGCGCGTATGTCCCGAGGCGGACTGCTCCTTCGAGCGGAAGGTAATAAGCGAGCTTTCGAGCCTGTCCGGCCGCGCCTATACTCTTGCGAGAGCTCTCGGAGACGCGGCGGCCGAGGGCAGGGAAACGGCGTCGGTGGAAAAGCTGTCGGTGTTCTTCAAGGAAAAAGTATCGGATATAATGAACCGTCTGCGTGAGACGGTGGACGCCATGGAGGCGCTTACGGCAAGGTCATATTGGCCGCTCCCGTCCTACGGCGAGCTGATGTTCAGCATAAGCTGAATCGCCGTGCGCTTCGGCGCCGATCCGAACGCGCGCAGCGACTGATCGAAAGGAAAATCAAAAATGAGTCATCCGTACATCCCGGCCGGCTATAAGGCGCGGCTCAACGTATACGAAACGCAGAGAGCAATAGAATTCATCAAGCAGGTATTTCCCAAAAACCTCAGCGCGGCGCTCAATCTCAAGCGCGTTTCCGCGCCGCTGTTCGTGCGCTCCGATACGGGACTGAACGACGATCTGAACGGAGTGGAAAGGGCCGTGGCCTTTGACGTTCCCGCCGTAGGCAATGCGGAATTCCAGGTAGTTCACTCTCTGGCAAAGTGGAAGCGCTGGGCGCTGAAAAAGTATGACTTTTTCCCCGGCAAGGGCCTCTATACGGATATGAACGCCATACGCCGCGACGAGGAAGTTCTGGATAACATCCATTCCGTATATGTCGACCAGTGGGACTGGGAAAAGGTCATAACGGCGGAGGACAGAAACGCGGAATATCTTAAAGACACCGTAAGGCGTATAGTATCGGCCATATCGGTGACCTGCGAGGAACTCAAATGGGAATTTCCCGCGCTCGATACCCGCCTGAGCAGCGATGTGACCTTTGTTACTTCGCAGGAGCTGGAGGATATGTATCCCGACCTCAGCCCGTCCCGGCGCGAGTACGAATTCACCCGCACTCACGACGTGGTTTTTATAATGCAGATAGGGAAGAAGCTGCGCTCCGGCGGCATGCACGACGGCCGCGCCCCCGACTATGACGATTGGGAGCTCAACGGCGATATCATTTACCGCAATGCGGTGCTGGACCGCCCCTTCGAGGTGTCTTCGATGGGCATAAGGGTAGACCCCGAGAGCCTTGTCAGACAGCTCAGGGAGAGGGGCTGCGAAAGCAGACTGTCCCTGCCTTTCCATAAGGCGCTTGCGGCGGGAGAACTGCCGCTGACCATAGGCGGCGGAATAGGGCAGTCAAGGCTGTGCATGCTGCTCATGGGCTGCGCGCACATCGGCGAGGTACAGTCCGGCGTGTGGGACGAGGAAACGGTCGAGGACTGCCGCGCGGCGGGGATAACCCTGCTGTGAAGCCCTAAGAAAAATAAGATCGGTTTTATCGACGAATTGACTGCCGCCGCTCGGATGAGCGGCGGCAGTTCGTTTAAGGCGGCTGTGTGAAAGCGCTCTTCAGGCGCTCTTTCACGGGGCGACGGGGGAAAGGTAGCGCGAACAGAAGGGCTTGATCCTGCCGCCGTCGTATACATGCATACTGCAGCGGCGCAGGCGCTCGATATTGAGGTTCATCGCGTCCTGAAAAGCCATTGCGGACAGAGTGAGGCGCTCGGTTTTGATACGCCGCAGAAAAACATCGAAATCAGTCTCGGATGAAGAACTTTTTTCGCTTTCGGCGCCGCCGTCGGCCCTTCGCCAGTGCTTTGCCACATATTCGCGGTTTTCCTTCGCGCGGCTCCGCCCGAAGAGCGCGCGCGTGATCGAGGACAGGGGGGACAGCTCGCCAGTGGGCTCTATGAGATAATCCGAGTGAAAGCCGCAGAGAGGATGATCGCAGCGCGAGGGCATGAAGCTGTCGGGGTCAATGCCGGCCTGATCGGAGATATCCCGCATAAGGCGGTCGAGGGTATAGCGTTCGCCGCCGTCGGGCATTTCCGGGTAACGTCCGAAATACGATACGGGCTGGAAATGCACTCCGCGAACGGCGGGGGAAAGGGAAGCGGCGAGAGAAACGAGCCTGCCGAGATCGCCGTCATTCACGCCGGGAACGACGGTGGGCACAAGGGTCACGCCGATGCGCAGCCCACCGCAGACGCGTATCGCCTCAAGCTTGGTTTCAAGCAGCGGAGCGCCGCGGAGATATTCATATATCGAATTATCCGTGCCGTCGAACTGCAGGAACACTATGTCAAGGCCCGCTTCGGCAAGACGGGCCGCATAATCCGGGTCTTTCGCAAGGCGCAGGCCGTTGGTATTGAGCTGGACATACCTGCAGCCGGCCTCCTTTGCGTACCGCACAAGCCCGGGCAGGTCGTCGCGCATGGTGGGCTCGCCCCCGGAGAGCTGGAGCAGGGGACCGCCGCAGCGTTCGGATATGTCGCGTATCGCGGCCTTGAGCTCGTCTTCGGACGGCTGCGCGGAGCTTTCACCGCCGCGGGCGAAGCAGAAGCGGCAGTGAAGATCGCAGCGGGAGGTGACCTCGAGCAGGGCGCAGCAGGTTTCCGTCTCATGCTCGCCGCACAGCCCGCAGCCCTGCGGACAGCCGAGAGCGCCGCCGTCGGGCAGAGCCTCGCTGCCCTGCGTCCACCGGTCAAAGTCCATGAGCCCCTGCCATACGGCAGCGGAAAAACTGCCGTGCTCCGGACAGCTTTTTTCCATGATCACCGATCCGCCGCTGCCGCTAACAAGCACGGCGGGGATGTTTTTCAGGCAGACCGGACACACCGAACGGGTCGCCCGCAGTATCTTTTCCATTACAGTACTCCTTTATTTTCCTCATCGCCGATGCTCAGCACAAGCTCCCGCAGGCGGGCAATAAGCTCGGCGTTGTCGGAAAGCATGTCGTATATGCCGTCCTCGGACAGCACTCCGCGTTTCAGATCCGCGGGCAGCAGACCGGCCTCGTCCGCGGCAAGATCGGCCTTCCGATCGTCGCCGGAAAGATATCCCTCAAGCGCCTTTATATCCTCCGCGGCGTCAATATAGCCGTCCAGGGCGCTTTGTAGAGCCCTTATCGCTTCCAGCGAGAAAGTGAGCTTTGCTTCCATTGAACTTATGCGTTTGATACGGTCCATGCCATACCTCCGGTTTTCGTTTGGTGATCTGTTTTTCACTCACGGCGTATTATCCGTGAGATTCATACATATCGGAAGCCCCTGCCGTTTGGGCCGGTCCGGCCGCTTTGAGACCGATCCGGCGGGCAGGAAACGATACCCGTCAATTATAGCCGAAATGCACCGCTTTTTTCAATATTATTGCGGACAAAACAGGGAAGGACGGCTTTCGATTTTGCTTTTCGGACGCCTCGCGCCGCCGCGTGGCGGGGAAGCGGCATTCGTTTTGACGAAACGGACAGAAATGTTTTGTTATATGCACTCAACCCTTGATATTGATGAAAAAGAAGATTAAAATAGCACAAAAAGACTGCCTGAAGGCGTACCCGTGACCGGGGCGTGAAAGCGTACCGGCGATGAAAAGAAAACCGTGAAACAATGATAGAGGAGAGATAGGCCGTGAGATATCTGGAAAAGCGCGGAAGCATGAACGAGCGTATAGACGTTGCGCTCAACAAGTTCCGCTCCCGCTTCAATTCATTTCCGCCCGGGCTCTGCCCGCTGGCGCTGTACCGCTCGATACTGCAGATGTCGATGAACCAATCCTGCGGAAAATGCGTGCCTTGCCGCGACGGACTGCAGGAGGCAGACCGGCTCCTCGGAAGCATCCTCAGCGGCGACGCCGACGAGGGGACGCTGACTGAGCTTCGCACCCTCTGCCAATCCGTAGCGGCCACGGCGGACTGCGCCGTGGGCGTGGTGGCGGCGACTACGGTGCTGGACAGCCTGACGGAATTTGCAGACGAATACGAAAGCCATATCCGCTCGCGGCGCTGCGTGGAGCCCGCCGTACAGACCGTGCCCTGCATGACCCTGTGTCCGGCGCATGTGGACGTTCCGGCATATATCGCGCTTATCCGCGAGGGGGACTGCGCCGGAGCGATACAAATGATACGGGACCGCAATCCGTTCCCCACCGCCTGCGCCATGATCTGCGAGCACCCCTGCGAGCGCAAGTGCCGCCGCAATATCATCGACGCGCCCGTGAACATCCGCGGCCTGAAAAAATACGCGGTGGACTCCGTTAAGGCGGACACGGTGGACGATCCTCCCGCGAATGTGCCCACGGGGAAAAGCGTGGCCGTCGTGGGCGGAGGCCCGTCGGGCCTTACCGCGGCCTATTTCCTTGCCCGCATGGGCCACAGTGTGGACATATACGAAGAGCATGAAAAGCTCGGCGGCATGCTTCGCTACGGCATACCGGAATACCGCCTGCCCAAGGAGCGGCTTGATGAGGACATACGCGCCATACTCCGCAGCGGGGATATCCGCGTACACTGCGGCTGCAAGATCGGACGCGACGCGGATTACGCGGCTGTCCGGGACAGTCACGACGCGGTGTATCTTGCCCTCGGCGCGCAGCTCGGAAACCGTATGCCCATGGACGACGCGAACGCGCCGGGCGTGACCTCCGCGGCCGAGTTCCTTTTGGACGTTTCCGAGAACGGCGGCGATCTCACGGGGAAAAAGGTGGTGCTGATCGGCGGCGGCAATGTGGCGATGGACGCCGCGCGCACGGCGGTGCGCCTGGGCGCGGAGACGGTACATGTATTTACCAGGAAGAGGGACGACTATACCGCCCTCGAGAGCGAGATGCAGAGCGCCATGCAGGAGGGCGTCCGCTTCCGTACTCTGCTCAACTTCCTGAACATAGAGACGGATAAGGAGACGGGATCGGTCAGGGCCGTGTGGCTCCAGCCGGAGATCGTGGGCCCCTACGACGATATGGGCTTTGTCACCACGGAGCATTCAAGCAACTATCCTTACCGGTTCAAGTGCGATCTGCTCATCATGGCCGTGGGCCAGCGCAGCGACACGGCGGCCTTTGCGGAGGCGGGGCTGCCGACGGTCCGCGGAAGGATAGAGGCGGACGAGGCCTGCCGGGTGCGGGAGACGGAAGGCGTATTTTCCGGCGGCGACTGCGTGACCGGACCTTCCACCGCCATCCGCGCCATTGCTGCGGGGCAGGTGGCCGCATTTAATATAGACGAATATTTGGGATATCACCATAAGCTGCCTCGTGCCGTTATAACGCCCGAGGCCAGGCC
>JAGDDB010000093.1 GCA_017958265.1 Oscillospiraceae bacterium
GACTGCAGGATATCGTGGCCGAGCGCGCCGAGATCGCCCGTGAACACCGCGTCGTAGTCCGCAAAGCTGCGTCCCGTCTCGGCAAAGTGCGCCCGAAGCGTGGCGTAGGCCGCCGGGGCCATGGCCGCGCCCATGTTGCAAAGGTGGCGTATATTCCCGCTCCCCCTGCGATCACACCGGTCACCACATACAGCGTGAGTATCCTCGCGGGCGTAAGGCGGGTCCTGTCTATCAGTATCTGTCCCACGGCGCACAGCAGTCCGCCCACGGCAAAGGCTTTTATATAATCCCAAAGCATGGTTTTATCCGTCCTTCGTGTTGGATATCGCTACGGCGTGGCATATCCCGGGTATGCTCTCGCCCTGGCAGCTGCTCGTCGGCGACATGAGCGCGCCGGTGGCGGCAAAGAGCAGCCTGTTGTAGCGTCCGGAGCGGAGCGCATCGAGCAGATAAGTGCACAGCACCGAGGCGCTGCAGCCGCAGCCGGAGCCGCCGGCATGGACATCCTGCTCTTCGCCTGAGTACAGAAGCATGCCGCAGTCGTCGTAGATCGGCTAGATGTCCGCGCCGTCCTGTCTGAAAAATTCGATGACTATGGAGCGGCCGACAAAGCCGAGATCGCCCGTAACGATAAGATCGTAATGGTTCGGCTCTATGCCCAGATCGCCGAAATGCGCGGAAAGGGTGTCGTAGGCGGCCCTCGCCATGGCGGCGCCCATATTGTTGGCGTCGCATATGCCGGCGTCGCGTATTATCCCGGTGGTCGCGTGGGTGATATAGGGGCCGTCGCCGTCCGCCGAGAGAAGAGCGCAGCCCGCGGCGGTCGCGGTCCACTGCGCGGTGGGAGAGCGCTGGCCGCCGTATTCCAGAGGCATGCGGAACTGCCTTTCCGCGGAGCAGAAATGAGAAGAAGTTACCGCGCAGGCGGTATCCGCGTAGCCTCCGTCTATGCTCATGGCGGCAAGGGTCAGTCCCTCGGCCATGGTGGAGCAGGCTCCGTAAAGACCGAAATAGGGAATGCTGCTGTCGCGCATGGCGAAAACGGAGGCGATGCACTGATTGAGAAGGTCGCCGGCAAAAACATACTGTATCGAGGCGGGGCTGAGCTTCGCCTTGTTCAAAGCGTGGGTAAAGGCAAGCCTCTGCATGGCGCTTTCGGCCTTCTCCCACGATCTCTCGCCGAAATATGAGTCCTCGCTTATATAGTCAAAACTCTTGGCAAGCGGCCCCTCGCCCTCTTTTTTTCCCACTACGCCGGCGGAAGCGATAACGGAGGGCGGAGAGGCGAATTTTACGGTCTGTTTTCCTGTTCTTTTGCAGCTCATGCCTTTATTATCCGAAAAAAAAGGCGCAGCTATTCCGCTGCGCCGATGGAAAATGCTTGCATGATCAAAAAAACGGGACGGTCATCTCAGTACCGCGCGTATGTCGTCCAGAGCCGAGCGCGCGGAAGGGGAGAGCGGCTTGTCGGAGCTGCGGTGGTCGAAGCTCGAGTTGAACTGTGTTACCGAGGAGCGAAGAGATGAAAAGTATTCCCGTTCAAGCCCGGTCATTACCGTATAAAGCTCGGCATATTCGGAGGCTTTGAGCTCCGTTTTCGCCGCTTTGAGAAGAGCGGAAAAATGCGTGAGACAGAAAAAAGATCTGCGCTTCAGCTTTTCGCGGAAAGCGGGATCGGATGACCACAGGTAGACGGCGTTGGAAAACCAGCGCTTTTCCGTATCCGCCATGCGGCGGCAGATAAAGCAGCTTTCCGAAAATCTGCCTATGGCGTCGCCCGCGTCGGGACGGTCGTCACGGCTGCGTGAAAACGCTCCCCTTTTCCCGCCGGAAGGCTCGGGGGAGAGCGCGGCTATGAGCTCATCGAGATGGCTTTCAAGTATAAGCCCGAGAGAAAGCTTGTTCTTCATGGAATGCAGAGAAGCAAGGTGCGCGCGGCAGAAGCCGGAGGCGTTCATCGCCGTGCGGACGTCCGGCTCCATCATTGCCGAGCCGAGAGTATATGATAAAGTCTGCTCTTCCAGCCTTTCGCGCAGAGCGCAGAAAGGACAGCCGCCTTCTTTTTCGAAAGCCTCGTTTATCGGAATGGTGAATATCTTTTCCGGCATTGAAGTTGACCTCTTTTTAATTTATAATACGATTATATATGTGAGGATAAGGAAAATGCAATATACACGGATAGAAAAGACGGATGATTTCGATCCCGTGAAGATCTTCGAATGCGGTCAGTGCTTTCGCTGGAACGCCGACGCGCGCGGAGGCTACACGGGCGTGGCCCTGGGCAGAGCCGCCCGCGTATACATCGAAAACGACGGTATATTTATAAGCGGCGGGGAAGAGGAATACCGGGATATATGGCGCGGATATTTCGATATGGACAGGAACTATTCCGAGCTGCGGAAAAAACTGTCCGTGGACGATTATACCGCCGGAGCCGCCGCATTCGGCACGGGCATACGCATACTGAAACAGGACAGATGGGAAGCTCTCTGCTCTTTTATCATATCCCAGTGCAACAACATCCCGAGGATAAAGAAGATAATCGAAACCCTCTGCTCCGCCTTCGGGGATGAACTGAGCTTCGAGGGAGAGAAATACCGCGCTTTCCCGCCGGCGGACAGGATAGCCGCGCTGGAGCCGGAAGACCTGGCCGTGCTGAAATGCGGATACAGGGCGGAATACATAATTTCGGCGGCGAGAGAGGTGGCCTCGGGCAGGCTGGATCTGGACGCTCTGGCCCTGAAAAGCTGCGCCGAGGCCGTAACGGAGCTGAAGAAGCTTCACGGTGTGGGAGATAAGGTAGCCAACTGCGTGGTGCTGTTCGGCCTGCAGATACCGGACGCGTTCCCGATAGACGTATGGATGAAAAAAGCGCTGAAGGAGCATTATCCTCCGGGCTTCGATCCTTCGGTGTTCGGCGATGCGGCGGGGCTTGCGCAGCAGTATATTTTTTACTACACCAGATCGGGCCCGGGAAACGGGAAGCAGTGATCCGGATATAACAGGCGGCCGCCCCCAAATGAGGGGTTTTGGGGGGCCGCGGCGTTGGTCCGTTTTATTTTCCGAGC
>JAGDDB010000094.1 GCA_017958265.1 Oscillospiraceae bacterium
GGAACTCATGACCTTCCGGAAAGAGGATATCGCCGGAAGCGGCGAATGAAATAAAGTGGAAACAAGCATGCCCGCGCGGCGGATCCGACGCGCGGGCATGCTTGTTTCCATTACAGCTTTCCTTTTCTCAGCCAGTCGATATCGGCGTGATTTTCGTCCATGTACTTGTCGATGGGGTCCCGGCGCGGAGCCGGGCGCGGAGGCTCGGACTTCGGCGGGGCGTTTCTGCCGGAGAGCAGCTTGATCAGTACGTAAAACGGGCCGACCAGCACGGCGATCCCGATGATTATAACAAACATGCGTATCCTCCGTTCATGCCGGACGGCGAGCTTTACTCCACGCCGAGCACGGTGTAGTCCTGCGCTTCCACGGCCTTGGCGAGCACCTCGTCCGCGACGTCCCTTGAAAGCTTCACTACGGCCTGCTTCTTTTCCCGGTCCGCCTCGGCGCTCTCTACGCCGCTTACGGCCTCCAGAGCCTTCTTTACGCGGGCCTCGCAATGCTCGCACATCATTCCGTCGATCTTAAGCGTTTTTGTCATTTCTTTTTCCTTCCTTTCGGCGTCCGCCGCGTCTTTCCGGGCCGGCGGCGCTTTTCTTTTTATCATTTTATCATGACTGCTGTCGTGGATCTTTACCAGATTGAGCCTCAGGGCGTTCATGCATACGAAGAAGCTCGACAGGGCCATCGCCGCGGCTCCGTACATGGGCTTCATCGCTATCCCGTACAGCCCCATTGCCAGCGGGATGCAGATCGCGTTGTAGAAAAACGCCCAGAACAGATTTTGATGGATGTTCCTTACGGTCGCCCGGCTCATGCGTATGGCGGCGGCGACGTCGCTGAGCCTGCTTTTCATCACGACTATGTCCGCCGCGTCTATGGCTACGTCCGTGCCGGCGCCTATGGCTATCCCGACGTCCGCCGAGGTAAGGGCCGGGGCGTCGTTGATGCCGTCTCCGACCATGGCCACCCTGCCGAGCTGCCGCAGCCTGTTTATCTCTCCGGCCTTGCCGTCCGGAAGTATGCCCGCCGATACTTCGTCGACGCCGGCCTGGGCGCCTATTGCCCGGGCGGTCCTTTCGTTGTCGCCGGTGAGCATGACTACCTTTATTCCCATGCCCTTGAGCTCCGAAACGGCGCGGGCGGAATCGTCCTTTATCGTGTCGGCCACGGCGATCACACCGGCGAGCTTCCCGTCACGGGCAAAAAAGAGGGGAGTCTTCCCTTCGGCGGCAAGCGTCTCGGCGCGCCGGGACAGCTCGGGGCTTATCTCCGCCGCCGTGCCGATGAAATCGAGCTTTCCGCCGATGAGCTCGCTGCCGCCGAGAAACGCCCTGAGCCCGTTGCCCGGAAGCGCCTCAAAGCCGGTCGTTTCCGGCAGCTCCAGGCCCTCCGCTTTTTCAAGCACGGCCTTTGCCAGCGGGTGTTCGCTGCGTTTTTCCAGCGCCGCGGCAAGCGTGAGCAGCTCTTTTTCGCTCATGCCGCAGGGGATCATATCGGTAACCCTCGGGCGGCCTTCGGTTATCGTGCCGGTCTTGTCGAGCGCGACGATCTCCGCGCGGCCGACGCTTTCAAGGGACGCCGCCGTTTTGTACAGTATGCCGTTCTTCGCGCCCATGCCGCTGCCCACCATTATAGCCACGGGGGTCGCGAGCCCCAGAGCGCAGGGGCAGCTTATCACAAGCACGGATATCGCCCTCGCTATCGAAAAGCCGAAGGCGCGCCCGGCGGCAAGCCAGCCTGCGAGAGTGAGCAGGGCTATCGCGATGACCGCAGGCACGAATACGCCGGAGACCTTGTCCGCTATCCTCGCCAGCGGGGCTTTTGTAGCCGCCGCGTCGGACACGGTGCGGATTATCTGAGCCAGCGTGGTGTCCTCGCCGACCTTTGTCGCCCTGCATTTGATATATCCCTGCTGGTTGACGGTGGCGGCGGAGACCGGGTCGCCCTCGGCCTTGTCGGCGGGGATGCTTTCGCCGGTAAGCGCCGCTTCGTTGACGGAGGTGGCGCCCTCGAGGATGACGCCGTCAACGGGGATGCTTTCCCCCGGACGAACGACGAATACGTCGCCGGACTTGACCGAGGCTATGCCGACGGTGGTTTCCCTGCCGTCGATGAGCAGCGTGGCGGTCTTGGGCGCGAGCTGCATCAGCCCTTTGAGCGCGTTCGTGGTGCGGCCCTTGGACATGGCCTCGAGCATCTTGCCCACGGTGATGAGCGTGGGTATCATTGCGGCGGACTCAAAATAAAGATTCATTCCGTAGGCAGAGACCGTCTTGCCGTCTCCGACGCCCTGAGCGATTATCATTATGAACAGCTCGGCCAGGGAATATCCGAAAGAGGCCGCGGAGCCGAGAGCTACGAGGGTGTCCATGTTCGGAGCCCCGCGGAGCAGGGATCTGAAGCCCGAGGTGAAAAACCTGCCGTTGATGATCATTACCGCGATGGCGAGCAGCATTTCGAATACGCCGAGGAACACGAGATTGTGAAATGCCTCCGGCGCGGGGAAGCCCCACATCATGTGCCCCATTGAAAAATACATCAGCACGAGCAGCACCGCGGCGGAGGCTATCAGACGGCGCCTCAGCCGGGGCGTCTCCCGGTCCTTGAGAGCTTCGTCGTCCGCCCAATCCGGCGCGGCGGAGCTCCCCGCCGCGCCGCCCTTCGGAGCGGCGCCGTAACCGGCGTCCGTCACGGCCCTGATGATATCCTCGCTCGAGGCGGTGCCCTCTACGCCCATTGAGTTGGTCAGAAGGCTTACGGAGCAGCTTTTTACCCCCGGGACCTTCATAACGGCCTTTTCCACCCTGCTGCTGCATGCCGCGCAGCTCATACCGCTTACAGTATACTGTTCCATTACTTCATTACCTTCTGCAAAGTATCAAGCAGCTCGTCTATCACGTCGTCCCGGCCCGCGCGTATGTCCTCGACGACGCAGCTTTTCATGTGCGAGGCAAGCAACGTCTTGCTGAAGCTGTTGAGCGCCGAATTTACAGCCGAAACCTGGATGAGGATGTCGGGGCAGTAGGCTTCGCTTTCGAGCATCTTTTGAACGCCTCGCACCTGTCCCTCTATCCTTTTGAGCCTGTTCATGAGATCCTTGTATTCTTTTTCGCTGCGATGCTTTCTGCGCGCGGAAACCGGGGAGACCTCTCCGGTTTCGGGGAGCGGGGCGGATCCGCAGCATTTCTTTTTCTCGGCCATGGTTTTCCTCCTGTATACCCCGCGGGGGTATATTGATGCTGCAATGATAATATACCCCCCGAGGGTATTTGTCAAGAGCCGTTCGCAAATTTTTAACGGTGCCGCAGCACCCGCTTTTGCTTTTTGCCGGTCAATGAGTTATACTTATATGAAACTATGATCCCGACGGAAGAAATCGGAAGAAAGGTGAGTGTGAATTGAAGATCGCAAAGCGTAACGGAAACATAGTCTTATACGACGATGAAAAGGTAATAAACAGCATTATGAAGGCCAACGAAGGGACCGGCGAAGCGCTGACGGCAAAGCAGGCGGAGGTCATAACCGACGCCGTGATCGGCAGGCTCTTCAAGGACGATCTCATCGTCACCACGCAGATGATCCGCGAGAGTGTTTACAAAGCGCTCAACGAAAGAGACCTGTGGATCACCGCAAGGAATTATATGGAGTTCAAAAAGCAGTAACATCGTCGGAGTAAACTGCGCTCACTGCGTTTTTGCGGGAAGCTTACGGCTTTTCGCGAAAACTTCGTATCGCTCCGCTGCTTCTCCTCACAAAACGCGACCCGCTGCGTTGGGCTCGCGTTTTGTTTTTTCGGTAACGGTCGCTCCCTTCTTCGGTTCGATCGGAGTCGTTGTTTCGGCGTATGTTCCTTTATCACGAAAGAATAACAGCGTTTTTTGCCTGCGATCAATTCCCTTTGAAGCCGCGGCACAAACGCTCGATCGCGTCGGATCCCGAAATGTCCGTCGGACGTTTCGAAACGCAAAAAAACGGGGAGCTTCGCATTTGCGAAGCTCCCCGAAGGAGTCTGTTTTCAACGCGGCAGGGAGGAAGATCACTTCATTCTCTTGTTGGGGTCGACCCAGTCAAGATCCTTCTTGGCCTTGCCGAAGCCTACGTCCTTCATGGGCATGGCGGGGCCTTTGCCGGGTGCGGGAGGCACGGCGGAGCGGGCGGAAACGTCGTAGCCCTCTCTCTCGGCCATGAGCTGCATTTCCTCGGCCGTGGGCGGCTGCTTTGCCTTCTCGGCGAGCCTCTTCATGCCCTCGGGGCTGGCGTAGTCGACGAAGCGGCTGAGCGCGATCTCGACCATCTTCGGGCCGTGCTCGTAGGGGACGACCAGGAACTGCTCGTTCTCGATGCCCTTCTTGAGCCAGTCGGCCAGCACGCGGGGATCCATGCCGTTGGCGTGGATGGAGGCGAGCAGGGTCTGGGTGTCTTCGCTGACGTTGTAGCCGGTGTTGGCGAACTTTTCGGGACGGCCCTTGAGCGCGGACTCATAGATCTTGGATCTGATGTTGGCCGGGCACAGAGCGGTAACGCCGATGCCGTAGTTCTTAAGAGCGTCGTGATAGCTCTCCATGAGGTTCAGCACGCCGGCCTTTGCCGCGGAGTAAGGAGCCGTGGTGGAGCCGGAGTTGAAGGCGCCCCAGGAAACGGTGGCGGCGATATGTCCGCCTTTGCCCGCCTTGATCATGCGGGGCACGAAAGTGACCAGTCCGTTGACAACGCCGCCGAAGCAGACGCCGACGACCCAGTCATAGTCGTCATAGGTGGAAGCCTCGGCCGGTCCGAATACGTTGACGCCGGCGGTGAGGATGAGCAGGTCGGGGCAGGAGCCGAAAACCTTCTCGGTCTCGTCGGCGGCGGCGGCAAAGGCCGCACGGTCGGTAACGTCCAGCTTGATGCCGTGCACCTGGGCGTTCTTGGACTTGAAGTAAGCCATGGCCTCGTCAAGGTGATCCTGTCTCGCGTCGGCAATGACGACCTTCATGCCGGCCTCGGAGAATATCTGAGCCTGGCCCAGGCCCGCGCCGGAAGCGCCGCCGGTGATAAACGCTATTTTGCCTGCAAAGTCTTTCATGTTTACACTCCTCATCAAGTTTTTTGTTTGCTAAATTCGAATACATACAGTATAGCACCCTTTTCCCGGCAACTCAATAGCTTTAACGGCCGGGAGCGAAAAAAAGCCCCGGGCGCGGCGTCATTTCGCCTTTGCTTCGCAGTAAATGCAGCGGTATATGCGTTTTTCGCGGTCGGTCAGGCGGAAGACGTGGGGCAGCTCCTGCTCGGTGCTGGTTATACAGCGGGGGTTTTTGCATTTGATGACGCCGTATACGCGCTCGGGCA
>JAGDDB010000007.1 GCA_017958265.1 Oscillospiraceae bacterium
TCCTCTGCTTTATCCGCAGATCCCACAGACCGTTGTCCACTATGTAGGTATAATAGAGATCCGAGCCGACGTAAAAGGAGTCGTGCGGTTCGAGCACTTTGTCTATATCAGGCTCCCGGTTGCGTATGATAGCCCTGGCCAGGAGCATTCCGCAGGCCTTGCCGCCGATCATTCCGGTCCCGATCATGTGATCTCTTACGGCGAAATAGTCCTCCGGTTCAAAATGCTTTTTTACCATCTCGCGCATTTTGTCGTCGCGGGTCATCATTATATTGCACATGCGGGCGCATTCTTCTTTTATATCCATGCCGCTTTCACTGCGCAGCTTTGTCTGGTTGAAGAACCTGTCCCAGGAATCGACGTACTGTTCCTCGGTGGAACGCTGAGCGAGCCCGAGCGCATGATAGAACCTGCTGGAGGTCACACCGTCGAGAATGGGGCGGAATCTGCCGTCAGACTGGCTGTAAGTATGCGGAAGGAACATGGTGTCGGAGCTGCGGTTCCATACCTTTTCCGGCCTGACGTAGATGTTCGTGCCGTCAGAATAAACGTCGAGAAACAGCTGCGTGGTATCCAGTATCTTGTTTATTGCGTGAACGGAATGCTTGCCCCTAATTATCGGGAAAAACGCGACGGTATCGAGGATAAACAGGAAAGGGCAGGTGACCCGGAAGAAATTGCCCATCATCAGATCCGTCGCCCATGCGGTCTGCAGCTCGGAAAGACAGTCAAAGACGTAGAATGCGTCCCTGCCCTCTTTCTCGATCACGTTATGTATTTCCACGGTAAACGTTTCAAATCTGTGAGAAAGCGGGATCCTTACGGTCTTTACCTCCGGGCGCTCCGCAACAAGAGGCTCATGGTTAGCGAATCTGAAATAGATTATATTGCGGCCGTCTCTGATCGCCTGCTCTACGTACGGCTCCATGAACAGCCGGAACTGAGAGAGCTCCGACACGCGCCACACGACGTTATCGCCGAGCCGTATGTTGTCAAGCGCGGCGTCCATCTCCGGAATGCCGCTCTTTACTCTTTCAAAAGCAGCCATATATACCTCCATGCAAAAAAACAAAGGCGTTCATACCGGAGCAGTTTTCCGCTCAGGTATGGACGCCTTTGCCCATTTGCAGACATAATACTCCGCTTGCTGCAATTTGTCAAGCCCCGAAACGGGAAACTCTCAAATATTTGCAAGAATTTTAAAACAAACTTGCAAAAAATGCTTGACAAGCGGCTCCGCATCGCGTATAATCCCGTTTGTAAAGGCAAGGGCGTCTTTGAGTGATCACTCGGAGACGCCCTTTATCTTTTGATAACGGGCAGTCCAATTGAATACGGAAGAAAGGGCAAAGGCGTCTTTTGTGTTTCCGCACGAGAGGAGTCTTTGCCTTTACTCATTTTTATATGAAAAGGAGTTTTGAACATGAAGACTGTAGCTGATTATTTCGGAAGCCTGGTATTTGACGACCGCGTTATGCGGGCCAATCTCTCCTCCGAGGTCTACAATTCCCTGCGCAAGACCATAGACGAGGGAAGCGAGCTTAATATAAATGTAGCAAACGCTGTGGCGGAGGCCATGAAGGAATGGGCCGTCGGCCTCGGCGCCACTCATTTCACGCACTGGTTCCAGCCGCTGACCGGCATAACTGCCGAGAAGCACGACAGCTTCATATCCCCCTCGCCCGACGGCGGAGTGATAATGGAGTTCTCCGGCAAGGAGCTCATTAAGGGCGAGCCGGACGCCTCTTCCTTCCCGAGCGGCGGACTGCGCGCCACCTTCGAGGCAAGGGGCTACACCGCCTGGGATCCCACGTCTTACGCGTTTATTAAAGGTAAAA
>JAGDDB010000095.1 GCA_017958265.1 Oscillospiraceae bacterium
CTCCGTTTTCAGCGATGTATTGCCGGCGCGGCGCGGCGAAAGCGGATCACTTGATCTTCCGGCCGTCCGCGAACGCCTCGCCCACTCTTCCTCCGACCTTGTAATAGCCGTGCGTATAAGGATCGAATGCTATCGCCTCGAGAGAATCGATATCCACCTTTCCGTCCTTGAGGTTTGCCTCTTCAACGCTGGTGCGCAGCACCTTCCCTATGACGCCGAGGCCGGTATCGTCGCTCTGGTACTCGACGAAGGAGCACTCCATGGCGATGGGAAGCTCGTTTATTATCGGCGCGTCGACAAGCTCTGATTTTGTAAAGGTCATTCCGGCCCTTGCCAGCTTGTCGGTCACCATGTGCCCGCTTACTATACCGAAATAATCCGCCTCCGCCGCGTGCTTCGCGTCGGCTATATGTATGACGAAGCCCTTTCTCGCCTTGATGTTCTCAACGGTCTTGTGCGTCTCTGTCAGGTTCAGAGCGACCATATCGCGGTCAAGCATGGTGCCCCACGCGGCGTTCATGACGTCCACGCTTCCGTCCTCGTTGTAGGTGGAAATGAGCAGCACCG
Source organism: Oscillospiraceae bacterium (assembly GCA_017958265.1). Lineage (GTDB taxonomy): Bacteria > Bacillota > Clostridia > Oscillospirales > Oscillospiraceae > UBA1246. The sequence goes on from JAGDDB010000095.1 coordinate 568, forward strand.
GCATCGGGAAAATGGCCTCTGTGGTTTCGATCTGTTTTTTCATGATGAAGACTCCTTTAATCGTATTTCAGCGTTATATTTACGTTTCCCGCCGAGAGCAGGTCGGTCATTTCCTGCTTTGAAAGGCCGATATGCCCCAGCCGCGTATAGCTCCACGAATTTGAGCCGTAGAAGATGACTATCTGGTCTCCCGAATACAGCACTATATCGCCGTAGTCGGCGCTGGTCTGCGCGTCGTCTCTCGGCAGGCTGGTTCCGAGCGGACCTACCTGCTCGAAGCCCCCGTACATGGACATTGAGACGGTGAGCGGCCCGGACTCAACGAGCCCGATCAGTGCGCCGACCGACGCATTATTCTCCCATTCCGCGGGAACTTCGGTATCGCCTATAAAAAGGCGAAGCGTTTTTTCCGCCGTCGTTATCCCGGTTTCATCTATCCATTCCCGAAGCTGACCTTCGCTCACGCTTCCGGCAAATCTCCTGCCCTGAAGCCAGTTCCCGCTGCCGGACTGCGCCGCGAGCGTATCGTCGCTTTGTCCGATGTCGCTCGAGCCCGACGTGCAGAACGGGATCATCGTCATTCCTGAAAAGTCATGGCTCTCCACAAAAGTGCTCATGATGCGCGGCGCCTGTCCCCACCAGATCGGGTAGCCGAGAAACACTGTCGTATAGCCGCGGAGCGAGATGTCCTCCGCGATCTCCGGGCGGGCGGCGCTATCGTCCTGCTCCGCGGACGCCCGCGTCGTGCGGTCGTTGTAGTTAAGGTCCTCGCTCGTATACGGCTGAGCTGGAACGATCTCGGCAAGATCCGCGCCTGTCAGCGCCGCGATCCTCTCGGCAACGCCGCGGGTCGTGCCCGTGGCGGAGAAATAGACTACCAGGTTTGTCCTTGCCGGAGTCTGTTCGGCAGGGTTTTCCGTCTCCTGCGAAGGCTTTTCCGTCTCCCCGGCAGGCGCCGCGGCTTCCGCGGTGATCTGCCCGGTTTCAGCGGTGGGCACAGACTCAGGCGCCCTCTGCTCGGGCGCGCCCGAGCAGGCCGCGAAAACAAGCGCCACGGAAATCATCAGGCATGCGGCAAGCAGCTTTTTCACGCTTCCCCGCATAGCGGAAAATACTTTCATACCGGCAGCTCTCCTTTGCTTTCCAGCGCGGCGTAATCCTCATCGGAAACAGGCTCCAGCCATTCGTTGGAGCACTGCTCCCCGCCGACCTCGACGGCCAGATGAGAGAACCAGGAATCCGCCGCGGCGCCGTGCCAGTGCTTTACGTTCGCCGGGATGTTTACCGCCGTTCCCGGCGTCATCTCCACCGGCCTCCTGCCCCACTCCTGATACCAGCCGCGGCCGCCCACGCAGAGCAGTATCTGTCCGCCGCCGGAGAGCGCGTGATGGATGTGCCAGTTGTTTCGGCAGCCCGGCTCGAAGGTCACGTTGAAAATCGGCACCTGCTCGGCCGAGACCGGCGCGAGATAGCTCTGTCCCGTAAAGAATCTGCCGTAGGGATTCGGCTCGCCGACCGGGAAGAATATCGTATTCTGATACCTGTCCTTCTCCGTAAGCCCGATCTCCGGTTCGCTGTATACATCTTTCGCCAGATTGAACACCGCCCACGCCTTCGGCCAGCCGGCATAGAACGCCGTGTGCGTGATCGCCGCCGCCATTTCCTTCTGCGTGACGCCGTGGGCTTTGGCGTTCATGAGGTGATATTTCAGGCTGCTGTCGGTGATGCCCTGCGACATCAGCGCGACGACTGTGATAAGGCTTCTCGTTTTAAGATCGATGTCTTCGTTGTTCCAGTTTTCTCCGAAGAGGACATCGTCGTTGAAATGCGCGAACTCCGGCGCAAATGCGCCGAGCGCGTCTCTTCCTGCCGTCTGGATGATTTTTTCTTTCATTGTTACCTCGTTTCTATTTGCGTATAAAGCTTTCGTCTGCCGGAGCGTCCTGTGCCGGCACGAATCTTTCCACCTTCATGTGCAGGTCGTATTTATCCCGCAGCTCTTTGATCTTTTCCATGAGCGCGGAGCCGTGATGCCTGTCCAGCGCGGCCTGATCCCGCCACGAATCGATAAGAAGCACCGTCTCGGGATCATCCGCCGGCAGGAAATATTCATAGCGCAGGTTTCCGTCCTCCGCGCGTATGGCTTCCACGGTCCCGCTTTCGGTCATTTCTTCGGCAAACTTTTTCGCGGCGCCGTTTTCTCCGGTGTAGTAAATGTTTATCGTAATGCTCACTTTTGCATCTTTCCCTTCACAGAATCAGCTCCCCGCGGCGATAAGGCCGGACCCTCTTCCTTTCTCCTTGACAAAAACACCTTCAGCGAGTCTCTCAGCCGCTGGTGCTTTATTCCCGTAGCGTCGAAGCGCACGGTGCGGAAGGCCAGCTGCATCACCGGCCCCGTCCCGAACGCGCAGAGGATAGTCCCTATCCCCACGGGGCCTCCCAGCAGCCAGCCGATAAGCGTGGCCGAGCTGAGAAGCGCTATGCTAACCAGCCCTATGGGAATGCGCCTGAGGCGTTTTGCCAGCCCCACAAGGAGCGTATCGCGCGGGCCGCAGCCCAGTGAGGCCGTCATATACGTATACTGCGTGTAAGCCAGCACGACCAGCCCGGCGAGCAAAACGGGTATCGCCGCCGCTATGGAAGTGCACTTCGGCACGGCGTGTATCCAGTTGAAGAAGTCCACCGCCTTGCCTACCACGAAGGCGTCGATAAACATCGCTATGCCTATCGGTTCTTTCAGCAGAACGTCGATTATCAGAATGGTCACCGATACGGCGATGGACGCGTTCCCGTAAAGTATCCCGAGACTTTTCGATATACCGATGTTCAGCACGTCCCATGGCGCGGCGCCTATATTGGCCTGTATCGTCAGATAAACTCCGAAGCCGTTTACGAAAAGGCTTACGGCAGCTATCAGCATGTTCAGAAGTATCGCGCCCGCCGTGCGGTTTTCCCGCAGTCTTTTTATTCTTTCCCCGCGCATGTTTGAAACCCGCTCCCTGCTCTTTCTTCCTTCTTACGCGGAGAGCACCTGCTCAAACGCCTTCCGGATATGCTTTTTTATCGCGGAGTAGCTGTGGGTCGGTCTCGCCTCGTAAAGCTTTTGCCCCGCGTAATAAACGGTCGGGACGTAGTAATAGTCCCGGCTGTCGGCAAGCTTCTTCTCCTCGCTCTCCTCTATCCAGCGCACTTCTATCTCCCCGAAAGCCGGATCCTCTTCCCTGAGCTCCTCTATGGCCCTGTGCGCATTTACGCAGTATGGGCAGTGCGTCAGATGAAACAGCTCTACTTGCTTCATTCTTATCCCTCCGTATCTCTCGCCGGGCGGCGAAAAGGCGCCGCCCCCGGCCCCGGCTCTGCCATGCCGCAGGTTCGGCTCCCGCGTTTACTGCTCCGTGCCGAGCAGCTCGATATCGCCCGCGTACGGCTTCATTCCTTCTATGCAGATCTCCGCAACGGCGGCAACGTCCATCCCGAGCATCTCGCAGCCGCGGACGATCAGCTCTCTGTCGCATTTGGCGGCGAATTTCTTATCCTTGAACTTTTTCATGAAGCTCTTTATCTCGAGATCGGTGATCCCCTTCGGCCGCATGCGGGCGCAGGCCTGGATGATCCCCGTCAGCTCGTCTACCGTGAAAAGGCTCTTTTCCATATTTGTGACCGGCTCAACGTCGGTGCAGTGTCCGTAGCCGTGGCTCATGATGGCGCGCACGTCAGCTTCGTCCACTCCCTCCGCCAGCAGCTCCTTTTCGGTGTGCTGCAGGTGCTGCTCCGGATATTTTTCATAGTCGTAATCGTGAAGATAGCCGACCGCCATCCAATGCTCGCGGTCCTCTCCGAAATGATCCGCCATGGCCCCCATCGCGTACATCACGTTTTTGGCGTGGATGATAAGATGATGCTCGGTGACCTCGGAATCGTTCAGTTCTCTCGCTCTTTCGATAGTAAGCATGAAGCATTCCCCTTCTTATTTCGTAATTAAAAAGATCGTCCTCCATGAGGATCAGGCAGCGGCCGCGAAACGCAGAATCCCGTCCTCCCGAACGGCCCTTCCGTCTCTTCTTCCATGGAAATATGATAGCAAGAGTCCGTGTTTATTTCAAGTCCGCAAACGCGGCAAAAAAGAGCAGCCCGTCCGGAAAGGCGGGATGCTCTTTTGTTGTAAAAGCCTCTCGTTACGGAGCTCACTGCGCGGCCGTATCGGCTTTGAACGTCTCGCCCATTTCCCTGTCAAATGAATCTTCCGGTAACGCTTTCGCGGCAGCGCCGGATCTCTTCCGGCGTCCCGCAGGCGACTATCCTGCCGCCGTCCTCCCCGCCGCCCGGGCCCATATCGATGACGTAGTCCGCGGAGCGGATAACGTCCAGATCGTGCTCGATCACAACGACGGTCGCGCCGTGGTCGATAAGCGTCTGGAAGACGTTCAGCAGCGTCTCCACGTCCTTCGGGTGCAGCCCGATGGTCGGCTCGTCAAAAACGAAAACGGAGTCCTCCTGCTGCCTGCCCATTTCGGAAGCCAGCTTCAGCCGCTGCGCCTCGCCTCCGGAAAGGCCCGGCGTCTCCTCGCCGAGCGTCAGATAACCGAGCCCGAGATCGCGCAGGATCTCCAGCCGCGGCCTTACGGTATTCATCTCATCGCAAAATTCAAGAGCTGTATTGACGTCCGTATCCATCAGCTCCGGGAGAGAACGCTCTTCGCCGGATCTGTTTTTGTAACGGATCTTCATGGCGTCCTTGCCGTAGCGCGAGCCGCGGCAGTCGGGACACGGAATATTCACGTCCGGAAGGAACTGAACGTCCAGAGAGATCTGCCCCGTTCCGTCGCACACCGGGCAGCGGAGCGAGCCGGTGTTATATGAAAAATCCCCGGCCTTGTATCCGTGCTGCTTTGCGGCTTTGGTTTTTGCGTATATCTTGCGAAGCTCGTCGTGGACGTTTGCGTAGGTGGCCACGGTGGAGCGGACGTTTATGCCGATAGGCGTCGCGTCGATAAGCTTTACGTGCCTAATCCCCTCCGCCTCGATCGCTCTGACGTGCTCCGGCATCCTTTTGCCGGAACAAAGCGCGTCCAGCGCCGGGACGAGGCTCTCAAGGATCAGCGTCGTCTTGCCTGAGCCCGATACGCCTGTTATCACGGTCAGCGCCCCCTTGGGGATGCTGACCTCCAGCGGTTTTACCGTGTGGATCTGATCGGTCTCCATTCGTATCACGCCGTTTGCGAAAGGGTCTTTCGCCGCGCGGCGCCTGCCGGGTTTCTGCTTTCCGGAGAGATATCTGCCGATGACGGAAACGCCGCTTTTTTCAATCTCCTCCACAGTCCCTTCGGCGATTA
>JAGDDB010000096.1 GCA_017958265.1 Oscillospiraceae bacterium
CTCATACTGCGCCGCCTGCTCTTTGAGCTCGGCTATATCGGCTTCGGCTTTTTCACGGTCTTCAGCTTCGTCAAGCGCTTCCTCGAGCGTTTCTATCTCTTCATTGGTTTGGTCCAGCTTCTTCTGAGCATCCGACTTTTCGCCGGAGGCATCGCTTATCGCCGTTTTATCTTCATCCGTGAACACGACGAGCAGATGCTTGTAGTACGCATGGTTTGCCGGCGCGTATACTATCGTGGTCCCGTTAAGATAATCCGACTGGAACGCGGCGGAGTTAGTGTCGTAGCTCTGCTGCTCCGAAAGCAGGCTCGCGTATTTCTCCTCTATTTCGCTTTCATCGGCCTTTACGTCCTTGACGCTGTATTCACGGAGGTTTTCCTGCCCTATCTCAACGACAAGCTGCTCATCTATAAGTTTCTGGCGTGAAAGGTCGCTGTCCGCAAACAGCTTTTCAAGCGCCTCCTGCGCGTACTTGTCGGGATCGGCTTCCCCTCTTTCAACAGCGTCTTCTCTTGCAGACTCGAGATAGTTGTTTATCATATCGTCTATCTCGGCCTCAACGTTTTTCAGCTGCTCATCCGTATAATTGTCAAAACCGCCCTCATGCACCTTGTACGCTATGAACTTCTGTTCGATAAGCGAATCGAGCAGCGAAAGCTTTATGTTCTTTATTGACTCGGCCTGTTCCCTGGTCGGGTTCTTTTCTATTTCGTCAGTTATTCCGTATATCGATTTATAGGAATCAAACAGGTTGAGCACTTCGCTCTTTTTTATCTCCTGACCGTCTACGGTGGCAACGACCTGCGCGCGGTCACGCTCCTCGTCAACCTGTATTATGTTGCAGCCGCAAAGCGCAAGCAGCATGGATGCGATAAGCAGGAATGCCGCTGTTCTCCTAATATTCATATACATACATCCTTTCGTTTGCTTTGGCGGGTATTATTATAACACCGCGCATGCGTTTTGCGCAACGCGCCATTTTGGCAGCAATGCAACAAATTGCGTCAGCCCTTTCTATATCGCGTGCATTTGTGGTAAAATAGCTTCAGCAAAGAACGGAGGTACGATATGAATCCCACAATAACGATCGAAATGGAAAACGGCAAAAAGATAACCGCGGAGCTTTATCCGGACATAGCACCCAACACCGTAAGGAACTTCCTTGCGCTTGTAAACGCGGGTTTCTATGACGGCACGATATTCCACCGCGTGATACCCGGCTTCATGATACAGGGCGGCGACCCGGAAGGCACCGGCATGGGCGGCCCCGGCTACAGCATAAAGGGCGAGTTTTCGTCAAACGGCTTTATAAACAATCTCGCGCATGAGCGCGGAGTGCTTTCCATGGCCCGCGCGATGAACCCCGATTCCGCCGGTTCTCAGTTCTTCATCATGGTCGCACCGGCCCCGTATCTTGACGGTGAGTACGCTGCGTTCGGCAAGGTTACGGACGGGATGGAGGCCGTGGATGAAATAGTATCCCAGAAGCGTGACAGATGGGACCGTCCCTACAACGAAATGAAGATGAAAGCCGTCACGGCGGATACGCACGGCGAGGAATACCCCGAACCGGAAAAAATATAACAGGTTTATCGACCGGGGCTATATACAAATCCGCGTATTTATGTTAAAATAAAACAAAAGGCTGGTGACAGCCCATACATACGGGCGCATGGCATATGCCGGGTCGCGGAAAAACACAGTTCGGAACATGAACCCCGGCGGCATGCGTCGGGGTTTTTTGTATAACCGAAAGGAGGTTGCGGTTTTTGGCATTTCTTACCTATCTTTTCGAATTCGGCTGGGTACCGGCGATATTGCTGCTTTTAGGTATCGCACTGATATTCGTGGAATTTGCCATACCCGGTTTCGGTTTCCCCGGAATTTCGGGCATAATACTTATCATAGCCGGAGTTGTGCTTAAGGCCCGTTCCGTGCTTGAAGGGCTTCTGCTGATACTTGCAATAATACTTATAACCGGCATAGGCGGCTTCCTGTTTTTCAGGAGTGCGAGCAAGGGACGGCTTTCACGGTCAAAATTCGTTCTGAAAGCGGCGGCAAGCCGCGCTGAAGGCTTTTCCTCCACCGAGGAGGAGCAGACCGCGTCATACGTCGGAATGGCAGGCATCGCCGCTACGGATCTCCGCCCCGCAGGCACGGCCATAATAGACGGCAAAAAGCTCGATGTGGTATCCGAGTCCGAATATATAGAGAGCGGAAGCAGCATAAAGGTTGACCGCGTCGAAGGGCGCAGGATAGTC
>JAGDDB010000008.1 GCA_017958265.1 Oscillospiraceae bacterium
CTTCGTCGGGCTGGTGGTGCCGCACATGATGCGTCTCATTGTCGGCCCCGATCATCGGCGGCTCCTGCCGGCCAGCCTTTTGGCCGGAGGGACGTTCCTCGTGTTCTGCGACGCCGTGGGACGCGTGATCGCGTATCCGATAGAGGTGCGCGTCGGCATTATGACGGCCTTTATCGGCACGCCGTACTTCCTTTGGTTGCTTCGACGATCCCAGAATAAAATGCAATAAGAGATTGAGAAGAGGAGAACTGTCATGGGGATTTTTTCTGCAGGCGTCCAGTATTTTGTCAACGGCGGACCGGTCATGTATCCGCTGCTTTTTTGCTCGCTGGCTGCTATCGCGATTTCGGTGGAGCGTTGGCTGTTCTTCCGGGCAGGCGACAGCGGCTGGGAATTCACGCAGAAATTTTGCGACGCCATCGAGCGCGACGATTGGGAAACCGCGAAGCAACTTGCGGATTCCACCCACGGGGAAGTGGCGAAACTGGCTACCGTCGTCATGTCGCGGCATGGCAATTTCGAGCGGTTGGAGAGCTTCGTCAGCGTTCGCGCCGAGAAAGCGATGGACAAGTTTGAAAAGAACCTCAATTATCTGAACGTGTTGGTCACCCTTTCACCGGTCCTTGGACTTCTCGGCACTGTGACGGGTATGATCGGCTCCTTCAACAACTTCAATCAGCGAATGGAAGACCCTTTGGCCGTGACCGCAGGCATCGGCGAGGCGCTGATCACGACGGTGTTCGGTCTCTGCATTTCCATCGTGGCCATCTGTATGTATGCCTATTTCATGCGCAGGCTCAAAGGTATCTCGCTGAATATCGAGGAAGTGGGAAATACGCTTCTCGAAGCCATCGCCAAAAACCTTGATCAAAAGCGCCCCTCTCCGGGGAGCGCCCGGCAATAGGAGGAAGTCTCATGATCAAGCTGAAAAGGCGCGGCAGGAGCGTACCGGAGCTTATGCTGAGCCCGATGATCGACATGATGTTCCTGCTGCTGATATTTTTCATCGTCAGCACGATGTATATGAGCGAGCTTCGCACGATCCCGGTCAAGCTGCCGGTGGCCTCCGAGACGCAGACGCAAAGCGCGGCAAAATTCTCCGTGACCGTCAAGGGCGAGGGCGCGTACTGGCTCCAGGATGTGCCGATCCATGAAACGGAGCTTTTGGCGCGGGCGAAAGAGGAACGGCAGCGGGACGAGAAATTCGCCGTGATCATCCGCGCCGATGAGAGCGTGCCATACCGGGCAATCATCCATCTCCTGGACGCTTTCAAGAAGGCAGGGATTTCCCGGGTCGGTCTCGCGACGGACAAGGAAGCAGGATCGTGACGGGCGGGGAAAAAACGGGAAACGATCAAAGAGACCGTGCAGCGAAAGGATTGGCCGTATCCGTGCTGCTTCATCTGTTGTTTCTCGTCTTGTTGGGCGTTGCGGCCATGCGCCTCGAACAGAGCCGACCGCCGGATACCATATACGATGTGGCCCTGATCGGTAAGCCCGGCTCCTCCGCGCCCGCTCCTGCGGCCGCGCCCCCGGCACCGCCCGCCGTGCAGGAGACGCCGACGGAGCAAACGCCGCCTCCGCAGCCTGACGATATCGTCGAGGAAAAAGAGCAGGGGAAGGAGCCGACGCCGGAGCCTGTCCCGCAGCCGCAGCCGCAGCAGGAAACCGTGCAGCAACCTTCAGCGC
>JAGDDB010000097.1 GCA_017958265.1 Oscillospiraceae bacterium
GACGCGGAGCGACTGGCTAAAACTCCGGCTGCGTTCTCTAAAAACAAAATGCGAGTCCGGCGGAGCGAGTCGCATTTTGAAAGGAGGAGCGACGGAATGAATGAGCTCAGACCTTTGAAAAAAGGTCGGAGCGAACGATATGAAGTCCGCTCCGACGTGGTGCCGGCGGCGGGGGTCGAACCCGCACGGTATCGCTACCACCGGATTTTGAGTCCGGCACGTCTGCAAATTCCATCCCGCCGGCCGATGGGACTATGATACAACAGCGGAAGCGCAAATTCAAGAGCTTTTTTATCGGTGTAAGTTTACCGCTTGAATACGTTTTTTTCGGATTAATGCACAAAAAACAATGTTGATATATCCGAAGAAATATGGTAATCTGCTGTTATAAGAATGACAAAACGAAAGGATGAAAAAAATGGCAGTATTTCAATTCAGCTTCTTTTCCTCATCACTGCACCGCAATACCGACGTAACGGCGGTCATACCCGCAGGCGGTCCCGTATTCCAGATGCCCGGCCAGCAGCCCCCGCCCGCCGGTCCGCTGCGTCTGCTCGTACTTCTCCACGGCTACGGCGGACATCATTCCGACTGGGTAGGGGGGAGCAGCATTGATCAGCTGGCTTCCATGCACCGCATGGCGATCATTTGCCCCTCTTGCGAAAACAGCTTCTATATCGACGACACCAAGAGGGATGCGCTCTATGAGCAGTTTATCTGCCGTGAGCTGCCCAAATTCGCGCGCGAGGTATTCCACATTTCCGACAAGGTAGAAGATACCTTTATCGGCGGCCTGTCTATGGGCGGCTACGGCGCCATACGCAACGGCCTGAAAAATCCCGACGTATTCGGCGGGATCCTCGCTTTCTCCTCGGCATTGATCACCGACGGCATCTCTCATATGCCCGATGAGCCCCAGCCCGCGCCCCAGGGTCCCGGAGGCGGAGGCGGCGGAATGGGAATGTCCCCCTCTTATTTCATACATACTTTCGGCAAACCCAGCCAGATCATCGGCAGCGACGTCGACCCCAAGGCTCTTGCAAAGAAGCTCATCGACGCCGGCGCTGCGATGCCGAAGCTCTATATGGCCTGCGGAGCGGAAGATTTCCTGATCGATCCCAACCGCGATCTGCATAAGTACTTTGAGGAAATAGGCTACAAGCATTTCTATGTAGAGGGTCCCGGCACCCACAGCTGGGAATACTGGAACAAGCACATTGCCGACTCTCTGAATTGGATAGACGGCAAGCTTGAGACCAAAGCAGAATAAAACTTAAGGAAGGCTGAATTCTTTCAGCCTTCCTTTGTAAAATCACATATGAAGGAGGAAGCATTCCGTGAGCAAATACAGACTTGTACCCGGGACGCCTTTCGAGGGAGAAATGTCATTTCCGCCTCCCGTGGGCGTTGTTTTGAACAACACGAACTCGAATACGACCATACCGCCGCACAAGCCGGTGCTTTGCACGGGCGTTCTTGCCGACGGCAGGGAGGACAGCTGGCTGGAATATATTCCCGAGAAGCTTCCGAAAGGGAAAAAACCTCCGCTCATCATATCCTGTCACGGCGGCGGCGCGAGCGCGGAGCTGCAGTTCAATGAAAATTCCTGGTGGTGCGTCTGCGAGGCCGAGGGCACCATCGCCGTTTTCCCGAACGCCGGCGGTCAGGCAAAGGCCTGGCTGAGTGACGATCCGCCCGCAGGCGGCGGCCCCGGAGGACCCGGAAGGCCCGGAGGGGGACTGATGGACGCCTTTGCGGGCTCCGCAGACGGCCGCGCAAGCGAGGAAAACCATCACATCAAATTCATCAAGGCCCTGATCGGTGAAATGAAGAAGAAATACGACATCGACGAGGGCAGGGTATACATGCAGGGCATGTCGATGGGAGACATCATGACGATGATGTTCTCCAGAGTATGCGGCGAGCTGCTTGCGGCGGCGGACTGCACCGCCGGCCCGTCCCCCGAGACAGCTCTCTTCAATGAAGACGGAAGCCTTAAGGGATATCAGTGCCCGGTGCCGATGTATCAGTCGCGCGGAGAGCTTGACAATATCGTGGTGGCGCAGCGCCCCGGACAGGAGACCACGACAAGGCAGGATGTGAACGCGGGCAACAGGGAATTCTGGCTGAAGGTGAACGAATGCTGCGATCTGCCGAGGCTTGCCATACGCGGGGTAAACAACTTTGCTTTCTACACCGGCAAGAAAGCAAACGTGGTGTACCGCGATGTTAAGCACCGCGGCCACGGGCAGACGCTTGACGATTCCTTCTGGGCATGGGAAACGCTGTTCAAGCATTGCCGCAGAAATCCCGACGGCAGCGTGACCTGCAGCGATTCCGATTTCACTTCGACGGGAGACAAGAACGCCGTGGCGATATGCGACGGAGCGCAGTTCGCCTATGTCCGCAACAGCAAGGTCAAGCTGGAGGCTCCGGTTTTCTCCGAGGCTTTGACGAACTTCGATTTTGCAACGAGAAAGAGCGTGGAGATCAAGCGCGATCTCTATGTGCCCGTGAGCGCGCTGAGCCAGTTCTTCGGCGCCGAGGTCGAGATAAGCGACGACGGTCTGAACGCTCTGATACGCACGGATGATGAGGAATACGAGGTCGCCTCGGAAAGCGTTGCCTGCCTGCACGGGGGATTCCTTGAGGCGATGTTCATGCCCGCAAAGGTAAGGAACGGAGTGCTTTACGTTGCGCTGCGCTGGTTCGCGGAGGTCGTTTTCCGACGTTTTGTCACCGAGTGCGACGGAGCGCTGTATTTCTCGGGCCACTACGGAGAAATGAGCAAGGATATGGCCTATCTGATCCGCAGCATACTTGAATGAAATACAATATCAATAACAATACACGGCGCGGAATAGACCCGCGCCGTGTATTTGTGTTTTTGCGGATATCGTTTTCCCGGTTAGGAAGCTTTCATGAAGCTTCCGCGGAAGAAGGCGAGCCGGGGACGCCTCAACCCTTTACACCAGGTAAGGGTTCGGATCCGTAAAAAAATGGGCGTCTACTTCCTCCGGAGAAGCGTATTTGCCGATCATAACGAAGATCTCGCTTTCCTTTCCGCCCATTGTTGCGGTGCCGAAGCCGCGGCCGACACTGTACATACGGTTCCAGTTGTCGAGGAAGCAGAGCGTATCGCTGCGGAAGCCCATCTTGTCGCCGAGTATCTTTTCCATGTTCTGCTCGGTTACGCTGACAAGATACATGCCTTCCTTGATCTTGACGTAGAAAGTAGGCTCATCGGGGCCGGGCATTGCGGCCATCGAGTCGTTGAACATCTCGTTGGTGGCCTTGGCCTCATCGGACTTGGCGGCGTCCTTCGGATAGCCTATGCGATACCAGTGAGAGCTGTAATAGACGTGTACGGTCGCCAGCTCATGGCCGTAGGTCCATTTAACGCTGGTGCCGACAACGTCGTCGGTGAAGCCGTGGCGCTTCAGATCCGTGTGGGGCTTATCCTCTTCCTTGATGTAGCCGAAACCGAAATGGCTCTCTATCAGGTACGGCCAGTAGGTGTTTTCGCCGAGCGGGCAGCGCAGGAAGGTAACAAGGCCCTGCTCACAGTCAATGACCCAGGTGTGGTTTTCACGGGGAGTGGTGTTTGAAAGACAGTAGGTTACGAGATAGGTCCAATCGTCGGCCTTGCGGCATTCATACTGCTCCGCCTTGGGCTCACTGCCTTTGTAGCTCCACTCAAGGGTCTTCCCATCGAGGAAATTCAAAGCGGCGTCGCCGGAGACATCCCCGGTGTCAAGGACAAAGTCAAAGGTCTTTCCCGCCAGCTCGAAGCAGGCCGGAGGGCAATACTGCCCGATAGACAGGGCGCTTGCTTTGGGGCCGAAAGTTTTCGCAAGATTCATGTGTCCACCTCCATGTTTCATTTTATTCAGTTGTACAAAGTATATAGGAAAAATACCCCGAAGTCAACCTTGTATTAAATAAACTGCACCAAAAGCGCTCTCGGATACGCGCTGCATGACGAGGTAAAACAATAAAAGAACGGAGAACATGTTTTTTTATTATTTATAATTACATTTATAACAAAGTTACAAAAATAATATTACCGTAGATACTACTCAAATATGTCGGCATTTCGTATAATGCAGACGGAAGCATGGGTCAGCATATCTGTTGCTTCCGACAAAAAAAGACGTGAGCGGCGATCCCGGAGCATACATATCATATAGGGCTCCGAGTGCTGTCACGGACTTAAATCGATGAGACGATATTTTGAATGGAGGAAGAAGAATGAAAAAGCTGTTGGCAATCGTCATTGCCGTCCTGATGCTTCTGTCTCTGGCTGCATGTAAGGATAAGGGACAGACGACTCCCGATGACGGCGAAAAGCAGACTCCCGCCGTAACAGAGACTGACAACGCTGAACAAGATACCGACGATAAGGATACCGAAACCGAGCCCGACAAGGCACCCGAGGACGATAAAGCCGAAGGCGAGACCGAAGGCGAAGACGAGACCGAAGGCGACGACAAGGCCGAAGGCGAAGACGAGACCGAAGGCGAAGGCGAGACCGAAGCCGAGGGCGACGACAAGACCGAAGGCGAGACCGAGGGCGAAGGCGAGACCGAAGCCGAGGGCGAGACCGAAGTCGACGTGCCCGATATCCCCGCTTTTGATCCCAGCCTTTACGAGGGCTTCGAATTCACTCCGCCTCCCGCACCGGTGGAGAATAACAACCTCTTCATTGACGCATACAACCTTTACTATGAGATCATCGGCGCGATGAACACCACGGTGAACGACGCCGCGACGGCTTACAACGCTCCCGTGCTTGCCAAGTATTCCGAGGGTGACTTCAGCGTATACATGGATCCCGATTACCTCTCCATCATGTTCAGCGCGTTCATGGGCTGGGACGGCTACACCGGCGCATACCTGGGCGTGGACGACATTGACGGCGCGCTCGAGGCCGTGGGCGGCATGTATAAGTCCTGCGACATCACCAAGACCGGCGATTACAGCTTCCGCACCGACTACGTCATGGAGATCACTTCCTTTGACGCCAGCTTCAATATGGTCACTCAGGATATGTCCGGCTACAACACCATCGAGTACGATCCTGCAAACAAGGCTTTCAGCTGCAAGAGCTACTCCGACGGCGCTTTGACGAACTTCACCGAGATCGTTCCCATGGGCAACGACCAGTATCTGTTCTATGACAGCTACAACAGAGCCATTGTGACCTACAAAGACGGAAAGCTCGTTGATATGGTCTACTCCAACAACATGAAGTACAGCGCGGACTATACCACCGTGAGCGGCAACGACCAGGCTTCCGCCAGCTTCTATCCCAACGGCACGGCAGACGCTTCCTGGGTAAACGACAAGTCCGCCGCTACTTACCTGATCTCCGTCAGCGGAGGCAAAGTCAGCTACACCTATCAGCCCGTAACCTTCGATATGACTACTTTCCAGAGCATCACGGGCGATTGGACCACCGTTGCGCTGAACTGATCCGGGTAATACCGAGAAGTTAAGCATCAAATCATACGAAAGGGCTGCCCGGCTTCGGGCAGCCCTCGTTTTTTCGGAAAGACGCGTCGGTCCATATAA
>JAGDDB010000098.1 GCA_017958265.1 Oscillospiraceae bacterium
CCGCGGTCACGGCGGCCGAGGCAGCGCGCCTTCCCGTCAGGCTCAGGCCCCGGCCCTGATACCATATCAGCGGCAGGAAGATCATGTTCATCCGGTTGACGTTCACCCTTATGAAAAAGGACGCAGCCAGCGACGAACACAGCGCGATGAAAACGAATATTTCCTCCTTTTTTGCCCTTTTCCCGCACAGCCGGAAAACGTATTCTCCGAGCCCTATCAGCGCGAAAAGCAGTCCCGGCACGGAATACAGCTGTCCGAAGCCCCCGGGGCTGTTCCATAAAAGTCCGTCGTCCTGCCGCCAAAGCAGCTTCAGCAGCGAAAAGAAGTTGGATGCCGAAAAAGCCATCGTCTCGCTCTGCCGGGTCTGCGTGAGCCGCGGCAAAGTCAGCCCGAGCAGGCTCGTTTCGTCCATTTTCAGAACGTTCCGTATGTTGCACAGCGTTATCGGCGCGGCGATCAGCGCGAAAACCGCGGCGGAAATAAGGATATATCGCGCGCTCACGTCCTTTCTCCGTATCATAACGGCGCAGGAGGCCGCGAGGAAAAAGGGCAGGAATATAAAGGCCGTGCCGTATGCATACAGGGCACGGGCAAAGGCAGCGGCGGCCGCCGGAAGCAGGGCGGGCTTTTTTCCCGAGCGCATCAGCAGCGCTGTTCCGAGCAGCAGGAAGAAAGGCAGGATATTACTCTCCAGCGCCCAGCGGCTGAGCATGATGTGCCAGGGGTTGAACGCCAGCGCGGCCAGCGTCCACAGCGCCGTCTTTTTCCCCGCGGTCCGTGCGGAAAGGGAATAAAAAAGCGGCAGCGAGGCGCAGCCGAGCAAAGCGGCAGGCAGTCTGAGCGAAAGCTTGCCCAAGCCGAGCAGGGCAATGAATGGCATTGCGAGATACGAATACAGGGCGTTTTGTCCGCTGCCCCAGGCCGTGAGCAATACGGGCAGACGGCAGCCCGCCCTGTCGATACCGCTGTACAGTATCGCCCAGGCGTCGTAGCCGGCGGAGGCCTCATCCTGGTTGAGCCCCGGCGGCGCCGAAGCTATGCCCGCCAGCCTGAGCGCCGCTCCCGCCGCCATTATCAGCAGCGGCAGATACCGCGCGGCGCGCTTAAGCGCGGCGGAGATGTCAGTTTTATTCATGAGTCATATCCTTCTGAGCTCCGCTCTTCCGTCCTCGATCACCGCGTAGCGTCCATCCGCCGCAGCTCCGGGATTGAGCAGGGTCAGCCCGTCCCTCACCTGCAGAAAAGGCGCGTGGGTGTGGCCGAAAAGCACCGTATCGTCGCCCTTCTCCAGCGCCGTGTAATACAGCCGCTGCAGGCCGTCCTTTACTCCCTGTCTGTGTCCGTGAGTCAAAAGCAGCTCCATACCGTCCGCACGAAGCATCAGCAGCTCCGGCGTGCCGCCGCGCAGATCGCAGTTGCCTTTGACCGAGTGTGCCTCAAGCTCGGGATGCCTTTCCGTCAGAATGTCGAGATCCCTCGTATAATCCCCCAAATGCAGCAGCAGATCGGGCTTTTCGGTCAATATGATCTCCTCCGCCTTTTCCGTCATTCCGTGAGAATCCGACATGATCAAAATTTTCATTCTCGGCGCACCCCGCAAATATAATATGAATATAATGACATGAACAAACATCCGGGAGGTGTTTTCATGTCGGGCGATTACAGAAAGCTTGCCGGCTCCCTCATGGGCGACGGCGCTTTGGAGCAAAACGCCGAAACCATACAAAAGCTTGCCGACTCACCCGACGGCAGGAAGGTCAAGGCTCTCATCGGCGATGAGGGCAGGCTTGCCTCCGCCGTGGAAAACGGCGATACCGAGGCCTTGAAAAGCATGATGCGCTCCGTACTCGGCACGGCCGAGGGCGCCCGCCTGGCGGAGCAGCTTACTAAGCTGCTCGGCAGGAGCGCGGGGAAATAACAAAAAGGGGGTGGCTGCCTCGGACGGCCTTGAAGATAAACTCAACGCGCTGTTCTCATCACCCGAGAGCATGGCGCAGATAAAGAAACTTGCGGAGGGGCTGTCGGGAAGGCAGCCCTCCGAGGACGCGGGCGGCGCGGAAAACGGCGAAGGTCTTTTTTCCGGCTTCGATCCCGCTCTGACAAAACTGCTCATGGCGGCGATGCGCGAATACGGCACGCCCAGCGACGCGGCGCGCATCATAGCCGCGCTGCGCCCGTATCTCAGCAGCGAACGCGCCTCGCGCCTGGATAAGGCGATGAATATCGCCCGGATGGCACGCACGGCGAAAAAGCTGCTGCCGGAGCTCGGAGGCGGCCATGTATAACCGTTATATACGCCGTTATTCCGACCGTGAGGTCGAGGCGCGCCTGCCCGATGAAGAACGCTTCGACCGCGCTTCGCCGCCGCTCCCGCCCGCCTCGCGGCTGAAGGGCATGCTGGACGGTCTGTTCGGCGGCAAAGCGGATACGGGCGATCTGCTGCTTATCCTCATACTCCTGCTGCTTTATCTCGAAAAAGAGGACGAAGAGATACTTATCATACTCTCCGCCCTCATCGTTATGAGTATACAATCCTGATCGGGCGAAACGCCCTGCAAAGAACAGCGGGACAAAAAGCGCCGAAAGCATCCGTTCTTCGCTGCTCCGCGGCTTTCATCCCTCTTCGCCCGCGATGAACAAGCTGTCATCCGGTGCGTTCAGTTCAGCCGCGCCCGCCTGCATGAGATATACTCTTCTCTCCCCGTCGAAGGCCTCGGCCGCTTCCAGCAGGCCAGTGTCAACGGATACGTAATAGTATCGGTCGTAGCCCGTGATCTCATCCGTGGTCGCGACCATTATCTTCCATCCGTCGCGCTGAACATATGCCGCGTCGTTTATCCTGTCGGGGTCCAGCTCCAGCACGTCCTCATACGTAGGGATCATGCCCAGCTCGTCGCCCAGGCCCGGGCCGGAATCTCCGTACGGGCGGGGTGCGGTATAACGAAGGGACGTATCCGAGCCGTACCATACCGTGATCTCATCTTCCGTCAGCAGGATGTTTTTCACTTCGTCCCAGCCGTCGCTTTCCACGCTCAGGCGCACTTTGCCTCCCTTGACCCGGCTGTTTATCCTGTACTGCGCGCTGCCGCCTTCCCATGAGCTTTCCACGACAACGCTTCTTGAATAGCTGTCGGGGCGGCTCAGTGTGCGTATCACCGCCTGTACGGTCCGGGGCGTCACCTCGGCCGACAGCGGGGCGTTCTCCGCGCCGGGATCATCCGACCCCGACGACGGCTGCTGCGTATCCGGCAGGATCAGCTCCGCCGTCCCGCCATTGTTGGTAAAAACCAGGGCGAGCAGCACGCTCACGGCTATGAGAACGGCAGATATTATGGCAAATACGGTTATCCTGCGCCTGTTGTTCATTTTTCTCCTTTATGAAGAGCGGCTGCCGCCGTCGCCTTCGTCCGGCGTTTCGACCGCGGTTTCTTTCCCGCCGTCGTGCTTCGGCGCCTTGTGGCCGGTCTTGAATATGAAGCCCGCCAGTACGCCCGCGGCCGCGAAAGCAAAAACGAGCAGCAGGGCCTTCATTTCTCCGCTGGAGGCAAGGACCACTGCCGCCAGTCCGAATACCGCGCTGACGCAGTAGAGTATGGCGACGGCCTGCTTCTGGCTGAAGCCCATGTCTATGAGCCTGTGATGGACATGCCCTCTGTCTGGATGCATGGGGCTCTGTCCCCTGAGCAGGCGGCGGATTATGGCAAAGCCCGTATCGAACAGAGGCAGCGCAAGCACCAGGAACGGCACTATGAAGGAAATGATCGCGTATACCTTGAACATGCCTATCACCGACATGGTGGACAGGATGTATCCCAGCAGCAGCGCCCCGGTATCCCCGGCGAAGATCTTGGCGGGGTTGATGTTGAACGGCATGAAGCCTACGCAGGCGCCCGCGAGCGCGGCAAGGATAATGGCCACGTTCGCCTCGCTTACCAGCAGGGCGATGACCAGCATCGTGGCGGAGCCTATGGCCGAAACGCCCACCGCAAGGCCGTCAAGGCCGTCTATGAGGTTTACGGAATTCGTCACGCCCACTATCCATATCACGGTTATCGGCACCGAGAGCATGCCGAGGGTAAGCCAGTTGTTTTCCGAGAACAGCACCGGGTTCGTCAGCACCTCGATGCGTATGCCGTGAAAAACGGCTATCATGGCGGCGGCTACCTGCAAAAGCAGCTTTATCCACCATTTCAAAGGCACTATGTCGTCTATCACGCCGGTGGTGACTATTACTATGCAGCCCAGCAGCATTCCCCGCACCTGAGTGTCTATCTTGGCGAAGAGCAGCGTACTCAGGATAAAGCCCATGAACATCGCAAGTCCGCCGAGACGCGGGATGGGATGATCGTGCATGCGTCTGCCGTCCTTGGGAACGTCCATCGCTCCCACCTTCTGCGCGAATATCTTTACCACCGGCGTGGCGGCGAAGCTCATCACCATGGCCGCTACCAGCGATACGAGCACATTGACCAGTGTGTTTATGCCTATCGTCTCGTTCATATCCCCACACGCGTTCCCGCCGTGTCCGGGAGCGCGCCTCCTTTTATCAGCGTTCGACGAAGCCTACTTTTTTATATACCTTGCGCAGGGTCCTGCCCGCGGTCTGCGAGGCGCGCATCGCCCCGTCTCTGTATACCTCGGCGAGATAAGCCTTGTCGCCCAGCAGCTTTCCGGCTTCCTCGCGTATGGGTCTGAGCATTTCCACGACGGCCTCGCCTACCGCCGTCTTGAAAGCGCCGTAGCCCTTGTTTTCAAACTCTTTTTCCGCCTGCGGTATCGTGATCCCCGCCGCGGCGCAGTAGATATTCAGAAGATTGCTTATGCCCTTTTTTCCGTCGGGATCGTAGCATACGCGGGTGTCGCTGTCCGTGACGGCGCGCTTGAAAGCGCGCATTATGCTCTCCGGGCTGTCCATAAGGCAGATGCAGCCTCCGGTATCCTGCTCGGATTTCGACATTTTGCTCTGCGGGTCCTGCAGGCTCATTATCCTCGCGCCGACCTTGGGTATCCAGGGCTCGGGCATTTTGAAAACCTCGCCGTAGATCGTGTTGAAGCGGTGCGCTATGTCGCGCGTCAGCTCCACATGCTGCTTCTGATCCTCTCCCACGGGCACCAGATCGGCCTGATACAGCAGTATGTCCGCCGCCATCAGCGAAGGATAGGTGAACAGGCCCGCGTTGATATTATCGGCGTTTTTGGCAGATTTATCCTTGAACTGCGTCATCCTGCTGAGCTCGCCGAACATGGTATAGCAGTCCAGCACCCAGCCGAGCTGCGCATGGGCCGGCACATGGCTCTGAATGAATACCACGTTCTTTTTCGGGTCGAGCCCGCAGGCTATATTCTGCGCCAGCTGAGAAACGGTGCGGCGGCGCAGCTCCGCCGGGTCCTGCCGCACGGTGATCGCGTGCATGTCCGCCATGCAGTAATAGCAGTCGCAGCTGTCGGCCAGCGCCACCCAGTTTTTTATCGCCCCGAGATATGAGCCGAGAGTCAGGTCTCCGCTGGGCTTAATGCCGCTGAGTATCCTTTTTTTCGCTTCGTCCATAGTGTTTGCTCCTTAAATGCTTTTGCCGGCGAGATATTCGTCTATGCTCTCGCCCATAAGACGTATGCCCTTTACGATCTGTTCCTCGGTGGGCACGGAAAAATTCAGTCTGAAGCCGCGGTTGAGCTCGCTCTCCGCGGGATCGAAGGTCATTCCGGGGACCACGGCCACCTTGTGCTTCTGCACGATGGCGCACAGCCCGAGGCTCGGGCAGCCCTCCGGGAGCTCGCCCCATATGAACAGGCCGCCCTCCGGGCGCGTGAACTTCACGCGGGGATCGAAGCGCTTTTCCATTTCCGCCACCATAAGGTCGCGCTTTGCCTTGTAGGCGGCGCGGCACTGCTTTATATGCCCTTCGAGGTCGTAGGTCTCGAGTATCCTGTCCACGGCCATCATGGCGGGCAGGTTGGTGTGCACGTCGGACACCTGCTTTGCCGCGACCATCTTGGATATCAGCCACTTGGGGCCCAGCGCGTAGCCCACGCGCAGTCCCGGAGCGATCGTCTTGGAAAACGTCCCGGCGTAAAGAATGCGCCCCTCCGTATCCATGGTCTTTATCGGCGGCGTGACCTTTCCCGAGAAGCACAGCTCGAAATACGGGCTGTCCTCGAGCAGTATCACGTCGTATTTCTCCGCCAGCTCCAGCAGGCGGCGTCTGCGCTCCATGGTCATGGTCGCGCCCGTGAGGTTCTGGAACGTGGGTATGGTATAGATGAAGCTCACGTTCTTTTCGCGTTTGAGTATCTCCTCTACCGAATCGATCACCAAGCCGTTTTCGTCCGTCTCCGCGCCGACGAGCCTCGCCCCGTAGGAGCGGAAGGCGTTGAGCGCGCCGATGAAGCTCGGATTTTCGGTTATTACCGCGTCGCCGGGATTGATCAGGCATTTCGCCGTAAGCTCTATCGCCTGCTGCGCGCCGCTGGTGATTATAAGCTCCCCGTCGGTGGGTATGGAGTACTTTGAGGAGAGGTACGCCTTGACCTTTTCTATGAGCGGAGCGTATCCCTCGGTCACGGAATACTGCAGCGCCCTTGCAGGCATATTCATGATGACGTCCGCCGTTATCCTCGCGAGCTCCTCCGCCGGGAACAGATCGGCCGA
>JAGDDB010000099.1 GCA_017958265.1 Oscillospiraceae bacterium
ATGTCCTTGCACATGGTCAGAGCGTCCAGCACCTGTATCTGCTTGTCCTGCATGCCCTTTACGACGAGAAACAGGGGATCGAACCACATGTCGGCGGGATCCATGCCGTGCTCCATGCCGCGCTCGAGCAGCTCCTGCAGATAGGCCATGCGCTCGTCATTGTCGGCGGGGATACCGGCCTTGGAGCACAGCGCAAGAACAATGGCGTCGTTGGCGGCGGCCAGGTCGACATTGGTTATCCTGTCGCCGGCGTCGGCAGAGTTTACTATAGGCTTGCCCTTGCTGCGGTCGTATACCTGCAGTCCGGCCTCGATGGCGGCCTGGTTGGCGGTATCGAGCGCCAGGGGGAAGTTGTCAAAGGCTCCCTGAATGGTGGTCACGGCCCAGCGCATCAGCTCGGGTCCGTTGCTCTCGGCCGGGCCGATATTCACGTCAAGATAAGTGGCGCCGGCGTCGATCTGTTCTTTGGCTCTTTTAAGGATGGGCTCGGGGTTCATGGTGTTCATTGCCTCCCGGATAACGGGAGAGATGCAATGTATCCTTTCTCCGATAACTATAAACTTAGCCATTTTTCACGAACTCCTTTAAAAATTTGACAAGAGCGACCGCTTCGGAGGTCCCTACGATTATTTCCCAGCCGGGCAGCTTATCCTGCAGCTCGCCCTTCAAAACGGCTACCTTGCCCGGAAGGATCAGCTTGCGGCTCTTGATCTTGTTTTCAACCTCATATTCCTTGATGAAATTGGCGATGGAATTGGCGCTGAACTTGCCGGCTGCCCATGCGGTGAGCACGGAGTAGCCGCCGGCGTCGCTTATGAGCAGGTTGCAGGGCACGCCGGAACGCTCCAGCTCGCCCGATACTACGAAATAGGTCAGCGCGAAATCGACGGTGATCAGGCAGGGATCGTCATCTCCGCCGCCGTTGAGCGGATATATGCCCGGCTCCATCTTCATGGGCTTCTGAGGATCGGTGAATATGTTCTGACGCATGCCGAACAGCGCAAGGGACCGGTCGTAGTCCATGGCGCTCATTACGATTATCGAACCGTAACGCAGGGTGAACAGAGAGGCGAGGGCGGTCTCCAGATCATAGTTTCCGCCGGCAAGCAGCTTGACGTTCACCAGCGAGGGATAGCCGAACACGCGGTCGTTTCCCTGCAGGGCGGCGCGGCGTATCTGCACGGCAAACTCGAAAGCGAATTTGATCGACTTTACGCCCACGTCGAGGATAAGCTCCTTGTTTCCCAGCGCCTCCAGCTTCTCGACCGTGTCGTGCAGCTCTTCCAGGGTCTCGCCCCTGACGCCGAGAACGAGGCCGTACTGCTTTGCTACGGCGTTCATCTCCTCGTAGTTGGAGGCGTCGGCTCCGTTGAGGATGGGTTTTGCGTCCTTCACGGCCTCCGCCGCGGCCTTGGCGGCGTCCACATTGCCGCCGGTGCAGAGTATCACTCCGCGGCCGGCCTCGGCCGCCTTTTTCGCCCCGGCAACGAAGGCGTCGATATCGCCCTTGAAGCCGACAAAGGCGAATTCAAATCTCATGCGCTCGCCGATGCGGTCATAATCCACCTTAAGGGAATTATCGAAATCTCCGTCCACGTCGACGGCGTAAAGAGTTTTGCTTACATAGGTCTTCTCGTGCCTGTACAGCACGGTCTCGCCGCCGAGGGTATATTCCCCGTCGCCCGCCTTGACCTTGATGGTCTTCATGGGAGGCGCGGTGGACTCGGCGAGCTTTGCCAGAACATCCTCGGTCAGATGCGGGCATTTGCTTATGTCCACGGCTCCGGAAGCGACCTTCATGGCGAACGCCATGCAGGTGGGATTTCCGCAGTCCTTGCAGTTGGTTTTCGGAGTGAGCTTGAATATGTCAAGACCTTTGAGTGCCATTGTCGTTACCCCCTTATATAAGCTCTTTGATCATTGCGGATACAGCGGCGGCTGACTTGGGATTTTTCAGAATGACCGCGTCGGAGCCGGCAGCCAGGCAGGCTGCCGCGGTGGCTATTTCCATAGCCACGCCTCTCTTGATGCGATCGCCCCAGCCGGGCATATCCTCGTCGCTCGCCATGGCTTCCTTGACATTCCAGGTCTCATTGCCCACGGGGGTAATGATCGGGGGCTGAAGCATGGCGTCATTCTGAGTAAGGGCGGCGCCCTTGACTCTCTCAAGAGTGGAGATAACGTATTCAAAGCCGTAGCCTGCGGCTGCGGCGCCGGTATTCATGATAACGCTCTGAGCTCCCACGCCCATCTGATTCATAAGGACGTTGAGCTGCTTGGCAAGGTTTACGTCAACGGCGGACTCCGCGCCCACCTTCTGGCCGTACGCCAGGCCCGCGGAAGCGGCGACGTTCTTGTAGTTTTCCTCGCGCGCGGACAGAACAAGGATATTTCTGCCCTGAAGGGCGTCGGAGACCTTGTCGAAGATCTGCGCGTCTTTTTCGTTGTTCTTGCAGCCCGCGATCACCAGGGGCTTGTCCGTGACCCCGGCGGCCTTTTTTACGGTTTCCACGCACTGCTCCACGCTTCTGTTCTCTCCGTTGGGATCGGCTCCGTCAAGTCTTATGCAAATAAAGTCAACGCCTTCGGCTGCAGCTGCCTTTTTCACGGCGTCGGCCACGTCCGCGCATCCGTCGTAGAAATCACCGGCGGCGGCCTTATTCACGTCTTCGATATCGGATATCTCGATTCCGACCTTCGGCGCATTGGCGATCTCGCTGTCGAAAACATAGAAAGGATAGCAATTCTGTCCGCCAAGCTTCACTTCGTTTTCGCCCGTGCCGATCGCCACTTCGTTGATCGCGGCATTGAATTTCTGAACAGGCTTCTTAAAGGGCATCGTTTTATCTCCTTTTTGTAATTATATCCTCAATCATTTTGCGCGTTTCCGCGCTTTTCAGGCCGTTCTTTCCGCCTCCAGCTTCCGCATCAGCCGGCTTACGGCCTGTTTTACCGGATTGTCCTCCGGCAGTCCGACGAGAGCCTTGCCGGAAGAGTCGTACTCATACACGGCCCTGTCGCGCGGAATGGCGGCGAACAGCTCAAGGCCGTATTTTTCGATCTCTTCCCTGATCCCGTCGGCGAGTCCGTCCTCGGGAACCATGTTTACGATCAGGCCTATCCTGTCGGTCTTAAGACCAACATCGGCGATAAGCTCCTTGATCCTTCCCACTGCCTGTATGCCTCTGCGCGAGCAGTCGCTTACCAGCAGTATCACGTTCACCTGCGGCAGTATGCCGCGGCTTATGTGCTCCATGCCGGCCTCGTTGTCCACGACCATGTATTTATACCCGCCGGCATATCTCGCTATCTGAGTCTGCAAAAGGCCGTTCACGAAACAGTAGCAGCCCTGTCCCTGAGTACGTCCCATTACCAGCAGATCGT
Source organism: Oscillospiraceae bacterium (assembly GCA_017958265.1). GTDB lineage: Bacteria > Bacillota > Clostridia > Oscillospirales > Oscillospiraceae > UBA1246. The sequence continues at coordinate 3,385 of JAGDDB010000099.1, forward strand.
AGCCGTCCCTTTCCGACAGAGCGTCTTCGAAGCGGTATTCGGTATAATCCTGCTTCGACATGCCCGTCGGAACGAAGCCGTCGCCCTTGGCGACCTCCTCGCGTATCTCTCCGAGCGTCGTTTCCACCTCGACTCCGAGCACCTCGTTGAGGTTGGAGTTGGCGTCCGCGTCCACGGCCAGCACCGGTCCGCCTCCGTATTCGGCGAGATAGTTTATTATCAGTCCGCAGACCGTCGTTTTTCCCGTGCCGCCCTTGCCGGCCACGGCGATGGAATATGCCATATCAGCTTGCCTTTATCCGTACCTCTCCGTGGACCAGGTCCGCAGAGATCAGCGTACCGGCCACTTTATATTCCTCCCCGAGTATGTCGGTAAGGACGATGATATTTCCTTCGATGCGTATATCGCTGACATTGCCCGCAAACACGCTTTCTTCTTCGTTTTTTTCAACAAGTACCTTTGCCAGACACATACTGCCGTCCTCCAAAGCGGCGCACGCCCTGCGGCGGGCATACCTTCACTTTTATATCCAATAGATAATACCATATCCCGCGAACAAATGTCAACGAACAGGTATTAAGAGAAAAGCCCAAAAAAACGCCCTGTATCGGCTCTGTTTTGTGAACTATGCAGCTTTTCCTTCGCGGCCGGTCATATATGTCCGAAATTTGATAGAATTATTTGATCACATACAAGAAAAGCTTCATATTTTAATTTCCCGCGACGGCGGCGCCGTTCCCGGAATATGCCTGCGCGGCGCGCTCGAAAGCGCGCCGCGCAAATACGCAGATGCATCATGTATATGATTGACCTATATGATTATCGTTACCTCGTTGTCTTTGACCTCCGCCATCCCGCCGGGGATGTCGGCGGTCTTTCTGACGCCGTCGGTCTCGCAGTCATATTTCACTTTTCCGGCTTTCAGCGCCGCCAAAAGCGGAGCATGACCGCCGAGTATGCCCACTTCGCCGTCCTCCGCCGGCAGGCAGACATAGCGCGCCTCGGTTTCCAAAACGGCGCCATCTGCCGAAACGATGGTCAGCTTCATTTCATACCCTCCGAGGCCCTGTAAACATCGTCTATGCCGCCCGCCATGAGGAAAGCCGATTCGGGCATGTCGTCACAGTCGCCCCCGAGTATGGCCTGGCAGCCCTTTATCGTATCGCGCACGTGCACGAAAGCCCCCTTTATGCCCGTAAAGCTCTCGGCGACGTGGAAGGGCTGCGACATGAACCGCTGCAGGCGTCTTGCCCTCTTTACAGCCGTTTTATCCTCGGCGGAAAGCTCGTCCATGCCGAGTATGGCTATGATATCCTGCAGCTCGGTATATCGCTGCAGCGTTTTCAGCACGGCCTGAGCCGTGTCGTAATGCTCTTTTCCCACGTCCTCACGGGTCAGCATGCGCGAGGATGACTGCAGGGGATCCACCGCCGGATAAATGCCCAGCTCCGCGATGCTTCTTGAAAGCACGGTCGTGGCGTCGAGGTGAGAGAAGGTCGTTGCGGGAGCGGGATCGGTAAGATCGTCCGCCGGCACGTAAACCGCCTGCACCGAGGTTATGGATCCGTTTTTGGTGGTGACTATCCTCTCCTGAAGCTGGCCCATTTCCGTTGCCAGAGTAGGCTGGTAGCCCACTGCCGACGGCATCCTGCCCAGCAGCGCGCTCACCTCGGAGCCTGCCTGAGTAAAGCGGAATATATTGTCTATGAACAGCAGCACGTCCTGATGCCCGCGTTCGCGGAAATACTCCGCTATCGTCAGCCCCGCCAGCGGCGCTCTCAGCCTCGCTCCCGGCGGCTCGTTCATCTGCCCGAATACCAGCGCGGTCTTGTCGATAACGCCGGATTCGTTCATTTCCTTCCACAGATCGCCGCCCTCTCGGGAGCGCTCGCCCACTCCGGCGAAAACGGAATACCCGTTGTGCTCATAGGCTATATTGCGTATCAGCTCCATTATAAGCACCGTCTTGCCCACTCCGGCGCCGCCGAAAAGGCCTATTTTGCCGCCTTTGCAGTACGGTGTCATGAGGTCGATGATCTTGATGCCTGTCTCAAGTATGCCGGCGGAGGGAAGGATGTCGGCAAAGCCCGGCGCGGCATGGTGGATGGGCCAGAATTCTTCCGCCTTCACCGGTCCCTTGTTGTCTATCGGGTCCCCGAGCACGTTGAGCATTCTGCCCAGAGTGCCCTCTCCCACGGGCACTGTCACCGGTCCGCCGGTATCCTCGGCCTCCATGCCCCTTGAAAGCCCGTCCGTCGGGAACAGGGATATGCATCTTACGCAGCCCTGTCCCACATGTCCGACCACTTCAAGTACTATCTGCCTCTCCGGGGCGTCCACGGTCAGAGCGTTGTATATCCCGGGCACGTCCGCGCTCTGTGAGAACTGAACGTCCACCACATGCCCGATTATTTTCGTTATCAAGCCTTTTGCCATGCTTTTCTCTCCCCGGCGCTACTGCGTCTGCCTGTCGGCGCCCGCGGCAAGCTCGAGCACCTCCGTGGTTATTTCTCCCTGACGCCTGCGGCTGAGCTCCTTTTCCAGTCTTTCGAGCATCTCATCCGAGCTGTCACAGGCGCTGCGCATCGCCGTGAGCACCGCGCTGTGAAATCCCGCGGAGGCAGAGAGCATGACGGAATAGATACGCGCCTTTTCATACAGCTTTTCGATTTGCTTCAATATCGCTTCCCGGTCAGGCAGGAATATATATTCCGTGCCTGAGCTTTTTTCCTCTTCCTCCGGCCGCTGGAGCAGACTTTCCGCCCGCGGCGTATTGACCAGCACGTTTTTATACTGCCCGTATACGAATATCGTCTCGTCCGCCGCGGAGCCGGCGCGAAGCCGCCGCAGCCTTTCCGCGAGCCGTTCGGCCGTGAGCCCGTCCGGTATGTCCGGCATATCAAAGCTTTCGAAGGGCACGGAGCGTTTCGTCAGCGCCTCTTCCCCTTTCCGCCCGCACGCGATGACGGTATACGGTCTTGTTTCTTCCTTAATCAGTTCCTCGAACAGGCTTATCACATCGCTGTTGTACTGCCCGCACATGCCGCGGTCGCCCGTGATGAGCACATAGCATACGCTGCGCGCCTCCGCGCGCTCTTCGGGCATGCCGCCGATCCCGCGCATGATTCTCTCAAGGGCGCGCATATACGCTCCGAAGTTTTCCTCCATGGCAAGCACTCTGCCGTATTTGGATACGGCTACCGTCTCCATGGCCTTGGTGATCTGCGCGGTGCTTTTAATGCTTTTTATCCTGCGGCGCAGTCCCTCGCTGTTCATCCCGCGCCCTCCGTGAATTTCCTCAAAGCGCTTTTCAGCTCTTCCGTCAGCTCGTCGGTGAGCTTGTCTCCCGCTGCCAAACGCCGGAGCAGGTCGGGGCGGACCGAGTCAAAATAATCACAGAGTCTTTCTTCCCATTCCGGTATGTCGGCAGGCTCCGTCCCGTCGGCAAAGCCGTTGGACGCCGCGAAGAATACGAGTATCTGCTTTTCGGGCTGCATCGGGGAATACTGCCCCTGCTTCAATACCGCGGTCATTCTCTCGCCGAGGTCAAGAGCCGCCCTTGTTCCGGCGTCTATATCCGATCCGAAGCGCGCAAAGGACACCAGCTCCCGGTACTGAGCCAGCTTCACTCTCAGGCTGCCCGCCACGCTGCGCATCGCCTTTGTCTGCGCGCTGCCGCCCACGCGCGATACCGACAGCCCCACGTTTACGGCCGGGCGCTGACGGTCGTTGAAAAGCTCCGTTTCCAGAAAGATCTGTCCGTCGGTAATGGATATGGCGTTGGTGGGTATATATGCCGATATGTCCCCCGCCTGCGTCTCGATTATCGGGAGAGCCGTCATTGAGCCTCCCCCCGCGGCATCGGAGAGCCTTGCGCTTCTTTCAAGCAGTCTGGAATGCAGATAGAACACGTCGCCCGGATAGGCCTCGCGGCCGGAGGGCCGGTGCAGCAGCAGCGACAGCTCTCTGTACGCCACGGCGTGCTTGCTCAGATCATCGTAAACTATAAGCACGTCGCGGCCTTTTTTCATGAAATACTCTCCCATGGCCGTTCCGGCGTAGGGAGCTATATACAGCATTGCGGCGGACTGAAAGGCGTTTGCGCAGACCACGGTGGTATACTCCATCGCCCCGTATTTTTTCAGCGTGTTCACCACGCCGGCAACGCTCGTTTCCTTCTGTCCTATCGCCACGTAAATGCATATCACGTCTCTGCCCCGCTGATTGATGATGGTGTCGACAGCCATCGCGGTCTTGCCCGTCTGTCTGTCGCCTATTATCAGCTCGCGCTGGCCTTTGCCTATGGGGATGAGCGCGTCGACGGCTTTTATTCCGGTATACAGCGGCGTGGATACCGACTGTCTGTCAAGTATCGCCGGGGCGGTGTTCTCCACCGGCAGCGTCTGCTTTGCGAGTATCGCTCCCCTGCCGTCCAGAGGCTTGCCCAGAGGATCAACTACTCTTCCGAGCAGTTCTTCGCCCACGGGCACGTCCGCCATCCA
>JAGDDB010000100.1 GCA_017958265.1 Oscillospiraceae bacterium
GACCCGAGGATCATGCCATTCCTGAAAACTTTAATACTGTCTTATGAGGGGGCCGCTTCGGGGCTCTTTTTTTGATAAACAAACGCGGCGGGATCCTTCTGCGGATCCCGCCGCTCCGGTTTGCAAACGGAGGTCAGCTGACTACGCGGCTGCTCAGATAAAGCAGGCAGGCGCAGGCGGCGGGAGTATATTTCGCTCCGGCCGGGGCGGTGCGGGAGGGATCCCGGGTCACGCCTTTTTCCAGGCAGGAGGAGATCATGTCTATGGCTATCTGCTCCGCCGTGGCGCCGAGATCGCAGTCGAGCAGACCGTTTGCTATGATGCTGCTCAGCAGCAGATCGCTGCCTCTGTCAACGGTGCAGGCGGCAAGTCTGCCGAGAGCGCGGGCGTTGTCCTCCGCAAGCAGCTTGCCCAGGGTGAGCGGGATGAGGCACAGCAGACTGTCGGGAGAGTATTTTTCGCCGGTGAGTATATTCATGCAGGCGTATCTGTCTCCGGTCCAAAGGAGCTCGTCCATGAGCCTGAGCTGCTTTTTGCTCAGCGCCGCCCACTTTCCGGCGTCCTCTGCCTTGTAGAGCAGCACCGCGAGCTTGCACAGACAGTCGGCGCACATGACCATATACGCGTTGAGATCGGGAGCCGCCACGGGAGCGTCGCCGGGGAAAATATCCTCCTGCGGCCAGCCGCATTCATGGGGGAAGGCATAATAGAACAGGCCGTTGTCGGCAAGGCGCTCTTTCTGCCACCACTCGACGGCGCGAGACATATCGTCATAGAGAGCAGTGAGTCTTTCCCGGGGCACGCTGCCGAACTCCCCGCTCTGCACCACGCGCCTCAATGCCCAGCCGTACAGGGGCGGAGCCGCCTCATAAAGCACGGAGGAACCGGAGACGGACGCGGGCAGAAATCCGCCGGGCTGTGCCGAAGAAAGGAGAGCGTCTATAAGCTCGCACACGGTTTCGGCGTTTTTGAAAGGCAGAGTGGCAAGAGCCTGTTCAAGGGCCTTGAAGCTCAGGCCGCTCATTTTGTCGGAGCAAAGACGCTTACCTTCGCCGCAGGGAAGAAAGCCGGTCCAAAGAGAGTAGGCCGCAAAGTCGCTCAGCTCGCCTATGCCGTAATCGGGAGCGGAAAGACCGTTGAAAAATTCCTGAAATTCGCTTTGAGACTGCTTTGCGCAGGCATCCAGAGACTCGCTGAGCGCGGGAAGGATATACGCGCCGTCGGTATCGTAGATCGCGGCGGAGAAGCAGCCGTCCTCGCCCGGCTCTATGGTTATGACCGGGTCCGACGAGCGCAGCGCGCGCAGGTCCCACTGAGTGTCGAGAGTGACGCTGCCCTTGAGAGCGGTGATGAGATAGCGTGTCGCGCCGAGGGATATTTCCGCGCCCATATCATGCCTGTTGGCGTTCTCGCCGAAGCTGAGCTTGCCGACAAGGCGCAGAGCGAGGCCCTTGCCCTCAATGCGCAGGACCGACTCGCCGTCTATGGCAAAGCGGATATGACCGCCGGAGGAATTGAGCTCCACCATGGAAGGCGAGGCGGAATAGCCGTAGGCGGCTTCCTCGCCGCCGTAAAGAGGCACTATGCGCAGAAAGCCCTTGGCGCGCGCGGACCCGCCTCCGAAAAGGCTGCTGCTCTCGGAAGCGAGAGCGAGATAAAGACCCTTTTCGAAACCGCTGCCGCCGGCGTCGGTCTCCTCGTATATCATGTGCCGCGACATGTGTTTTCCGAAATAAATGGCAGTCAGATCAAGGCGCATGTTCCGAAACCTCCGATCAAAAGTGTGTGCCCCGTCCCGGCCTTGCGCCGCCCGGGCGGGGAGCCTCCGGCCGTGTTTCCGCCCCGCGGAGGGAAAGCCCGGATGCTTTTTGTTTTATTGATCGTATTTTACCACAGGGCCGGCCGCCTTGTATAGTAATAATCCGCAAAAAACAGCTTTCGCCGAAAAAACGCGCAGGAGGCGCGAACTTGTTCCCCTATGCGGGAGGCGTGCCCTGCCGAGCGCGGGAAATGCATATTCCGACGGCTTTTTATTCATTTGCACTCTTGAAATCGGGCATTTGATAGTGTAAGATGAACGTATATTGAAACTTTTGTAAAATAAAATGCAAAACAGGAGGATATCATGAAGAAAAAGATCAGATCGGCGGCCGCGCTGCTTATGGCAGTGATCATTTTCGCCGCTCTCTGCGGCTGCGGAAGCTCCGCGGTGCAGATAAAGATGGCGACCGGCGGCACCGCAGGCACCTATTACGGCTTCAGCGGAGTCATCGCACAGGTGCTCAACGAAAAGCTTAAGGACGACATCAACATCACCGTAGAGTCCACCGGAGCGTCCAAGGCGAACATACAGCTGGTCCAGAACGGCGACGACAGCCTCGCGATCGTTCAGAACGACGTAATGTACTATGCCTATACCGGCACCGACATGTTCACCGAGCCCGTTAAGTCCTTCTCGGCGGTGCTTTCGTGCTATCCCGAGATAGTTCAGATAGTCGCGGCTTCCGACATCAGCTCGATAGACCAGCTCAAGGGCAAGTCCGTTTCCGTCGGCGCGGCCGACTCCGGCACGCGCTACAACGCCGAGCAGATACTCGCGGCCTACGGCATCGGCTTTGACGATATCAATGTGGTTTATGAGAGCTTTGCCGACTCGGCGGACTCCATGAAGAACGGCACGATAGACGCCTGCTTCGTAGTCGCCGGCACGCCGACCACCGCCATTACCGAGCTTGCCACCTCTTACAAATTCAATCTTCTGGGCGTGGACGACGAGCATCTTGCCGAGCTGCAGGGAGAATACGGCTTCTACACCGCGGTGACGGTACCGGCCGAAACATACAGCTGCATGACCGAGGACGTACAGTGCGCCGCGGTCATGGCCACGATCATAGCCTCGAACGATCTTGGCGAAGAGGCGGTATACAGCTTCCTCAAGGGCCTGTTTGACTACAAATCCGAGATATCCGTCGCCCACAACAAGGGCAGCGAGCTGGATCTCAACACGGCCGTGAGCGGCATTTCCATACCCTTCCATCCCGGTGCGCTGAAGTTCTACGCCGAAAAGGGAATCGATACGGGAATGTAATTGAAAAGAAAAAAGCTTGTTGCGGCAGCCGCAGCGGTATTGATTATCACTGCGGCTGCCCTTACAGCCGCGTTTTCGCCCCTCTGCCTCGTGCTTAAAGACGCCGACAGCGGGGAGGTCTACGCGGCTGTGCCCGTGAAGGAGGGAGAGGAATTCTCTGTGACCTTCACCCACTCGGTCAACAAGACCGACGAGACGGAACTGTATCTTGTGCGCGGCGGCGAGATCTGGCTTACCGGCTGCGTATATTACAGCTTCGGCGCCGGCGTGGCCGAGGTGCTGGACGAGAGCTGGTCTCTCGACATCGGAGACGGCGGGGAAATGATCATTTCGGACATAGACATGAAA
>JAGDDB010000101.1 GCA_017958265.1 Oscillospiraceae bacterium
ACTACGCTTTTACCGACGTCCCCTTCTGGCCGATAACCGCCGTTCTTCTGCTGCAGGCGGCCGCCTCCGCAGTTTTCATTATTCCCGTTTACTGGGCAGTGCGCTTCATAAGCCGCCGCTCCAAGTCCTGACTCTCTGAGAGGATACTCTTATGGATAAACCCTTCAAGCCGGCAAGGATAATCCTTATACTGCTCGTTTTCGCCGCCGTCGCCGTTTTCTACGTGATCCATCTCTACGACCTGCAGATGGTAAGCAGCAGGGAATACGTCGACACCTCCGTCAACCTCTCCACGGAAACGTATACCGTCTCCGCCAGCCGCGGCAGCATACTCGACCGCAACGGCAACGTTCTCGTTTCAAGCGTCCCGCATTACGATATCGTTATAGACCGTCTTACGCTGATAACCTCGGAGGACCCTAACGGCACTCTTCTTTTTCTTATAAACGCCGCCGATAAATGCGGTTTCCCGCACGCGGACACCATGCCCATCCGGGATGATTCCTTCGTGGAAATGACGGACTCTCAAAAGCGGTATCTCGGGATTTATCTCGAGTTTTTCAATCTTCCCGAGGATATAAGCGCCCCTGAGCTGATGGCCTTTTTCCGCAGTCACTACGGCATTCCCGAAAGCTATACCGACGCCGAGGCGCGCCTCGCCGCCGGAGTCAGATACGAGCTTGAGATACGCGTTTTGACCTACGTCCCCGATTATAAGTTCTGCCGGGACATCTCCCGGGATCTGCTCCAGATAGTTTCCGAAAACAAACTCCCCGGCGTCAGCATAAGCACTACCTACGAGCGCGTATACCACACGAAATCCGCCGCCCAGCTGCTCGGCTACGTCAGATCGATGGACAGCGAGGACGTTGAATACTACACCTCCCTCGGCTATCCTCTTGACGCTTCCGTCGGCCACGAGGGAGTTGAGGAGGCCTTCGAATCCTATCTGCACGGCAAGGACGGCACTCTCAAAATAACCCGCGACAGCAGCGGAGCCGTCGTCGCGCAGGAGTACACCGCAGAACCGGAGCCCGGCGGCAACGTAGTGCTGAGCATAGACATAGGCATGCAGGCCGCGGCAGAGGAGGCCCTCGCCGACGGCATCGCCGAGCTTAACGCCTCTCGCGTCTACGGGAAGCTCAAAGCCACCGGCGGAGCGGTCGTCGTGCTCGATCTCATGAGCTACGAGGTGCTGGCAAGCGCCTCCAACACCACGTACGACCCGGCCAAGCTGCTTGAAAACTACAGCGAGCTCGCCTCCGATCCCGCTAGCCCGCTTTATAACCGCGCCCTGCAGGGCACCTATTCCCCGGGCTCCACCTTCAAGCCAGTGGTAGCCGCCGGCGCGCTGCTGGAGGGCATAATCAGCATCTACACTCCCATACACACCACCGGCGTATACGAGGAATACAAGGACTATCCGCTCAAGTGCTGGATATACCCCGGCTCCCACGGCGATATAAACGTCATCGAGGCCCTTGAGGTCTCCTGCAACTTCTTTTTCTGCACGATAGGAAACTCCCTCGGAATAGACAGGCTCTCTGCCTACGCCGCGATGTTCGGCCTGGGCGAAGCCACCGGAATAGAGATAGCGGAAGAAACGGGCGTGCTCGCCACGAGGAAATACAAGCAGGAACACAGCGACGAGCCCTGGTACGGAGGCGACACGATACAGGCCTCCATCGGCCAGTCATATAATCTTTTCACCCCGATGCAGCTCGCGGTATACACCTCCGCGATCGCCAACAGCGGCACCCGGTACCGCGCGACTCTGCTCAACAGCGTAAAAAGCTACGATAATACCGAGATCCTCTACTCCCACTCCCCCGAGATCGCAAGCTCGGTGACTGTGGAGCAGGAATATTTCGACGCTATCCACCGCGGGATGCTTGCCGTCGCGCAGAGCGGCTCCGCTGCCGACGTTTTCAAGGATTTCCCGATAAGCGTGGCCGCAAAAACCGGTACCGTCCAGCTCGGCGACAACGCGGAAAACAACGGCGTGTTCATCTGCTACGCTCCGTACGACGAGCCTCAGATAGCGGTCGCCGTTGTGGTCGAAAGAGGCGGCTCCGGGTCGGCCGTCGCCTCGATAGCACGGTCTGTTCTTGAGTATTATTTCGACAATCAGAACTCATCCGACGCCGTTTCGGCAGAAAACACGCTTCTCAGCTGATAGTATTCTTTTGGATGGGATTTTCAATTTTCTATTGAAACAGGCTGCTTTCTTCTGTATAATATTATAATAGTGCAGAGTGTTCAGCCGGGAGGTGCTTCAATGGGTTCGTCAATAGTAATAACCTCCGGAAAGGGCGGCACGGGAAAAACCTCCCTCACCGCCGCGCTTGCCTCCGCGCTGGCCGCTTCCGGCGCGCGAGTTCTCTGCATAGACGCCGATATAGGGCTCAGGAATCTCGATCTCAGTCTGGGCCTTTCCGATATGGTCTGCCGCGATTTTTGCGACGTCGTGCTCGGCGGCTGCCCGCTCGAGGAGGCCGTGACGGAGCATCCCCTCATCCCCGGGCTTTTCTTCCTCGGCGCGCCGGTATTTGCCGACCATACCGAGATCCCGCACGAGGGCTTCACCGCCATGATAGAAGAAGCCAGGACGCTTTTCGACTGGTGTCTGGTAGATTCCCCGGCCGGCCTCGGCCGCGGCTTCCGGCTCTCCTGCTGCGGCGCGGAAAAGGCCGTGATAACCGTAACGGCCGACGATTCCAGCCGCAGGGACGCGCAGCGCGCCGCCTCCGAGCTTTACGAGCTGGGGATAACGGAGCTGCTGCTGGCGGTAAACCGCGTCCGCCCGCGGCTCATAAAGCGTTCGCGCTCCACTGTCGACGATATAATCGATTCCGTAGGCGCCCGCCTCATCGGGCTCGTCCCCGAGGACGATAACGTACCTCTCGCCGCCAATCTCGGCAAGCCCCTTCTTCTGTACGCCCCGAAATGCCGCGCGGCAAAGGCCGCGGCAAATATGGCCGAGCGGCTCTCCGGCCGCCGCGTGCCGCTGATGAAGATCGGCAAATAATCTCTTTGAAAGGTCGTGTGAAGCGTGAATATTGCTCTCCTTGCTCATGATAAGAAAAAAGAACTCATGATCCAGTTCTGCATCGCGTACTGCGGCATTATGGCCGGGCATGATATCTGCGCAACGAGTACGACCGGGCGTCTTGTCGCCGAGGCGACGGGCCTGCCCGTAACACGCTACCTGTCCTGCAGTCAGGGCGGCAACCAGCAGATCGCCGTGCGCATCGCGTACAACGAGATCGACCTTGTCCTTTTCTTCTGCAATCCGCAGGGCACCGAGGCCGAAAACAAAGAGGTTAACGAAATAGAGCGCCTTTGCGACCAGTACAACATCCCCTTCGCCTCAAACGTCGCCACGGCCGAGGTCCTTATCCAGGGTCTGCAGCGCGGCGATATGGACTGGCGCAACATAGTGAACCCGAAGGCAAACAAGGATACCAAATAAATATTCTCTTCGCCGGGCGCTTACGCTCCGGCGATACCGTTTTTGAATACCGGCGAAACGCTTTTATCCCGTTTCGGGGTAAAAGCGTTCGTTTTACCGAAAGGATATGATCATATGGC
>JAGDDB010000102.1 GCA_017958265.1 Oscillospiraceae bacterium
AACATTTCCAAGCAGTGCGAGAAGCTGCATCTGGCCACGGTCTATACCGGCGTGGATATGGACTACTGCTTTGCCGTTCGCAAGGGGAACACCGTGCTGTATTCGATTCTCGCGAGAGCGATTGCCGCGGTGCCGGATTCCGTCGTCCATACGGCGCTGACCTATTATTCCACGGAGGACGTGAAGACCGATTTCGTCGATCTGGTCAAGGACAATCTGTTCCTTGTGCTGACCGTGATCGTCGTGGTGCTGCTGGTCATTCTGGCGTTGCTGCTGCGCAGTATCCGGGCGGAAAGGAAGCTTCTGGAGGAAGAGCGGCTGGTCAGCGACCTGAATCAGCGCGTGTTCTTCGATGCGCTGACGTCCGTCCGGAACAAAGGTGCTTTCTCGAGTTATATCGGGACTCTCCAGGACAAGATGGACAGGGGAGAGCCTGTCGAGTTTGCCATAGGCGTGTTCGACTGCGACAATCTGAAAAAGATCAACGACCAGTACGGGCACGACAAAGGAGACGTCTATATTCAAACCGCAAGTCGGCTGATTTGCCGCGTATTTCAGCACAGCCCCGTTTTCAGGATCGGCGGTGACGAGTTTGCCGTTATCCTGCAAAATGAGGATTATCTAAACAAGGATGCGCTTATCGACGGATTCGAAAAAGTTCAAACAGAGAATTGTTCTGCCATGGAGAATCAATGGGAAAAACCAAGGGTTGCCATGGGGCTTGCGGTATACGATCCAACATCCGACGAATCGGCCGCCGACACGATACGTCGGGCGGATAAGAATATGTATGAGAACAAGCGCGTCGGGAAAGCAGCGCAATAGAGAAAAAAGCGGAGCGTGAAATTTTCACGCTCCGCTTTTTTATGCGATCTGTCTTGCGGCCAGCTCTGCGAACAGTCCCTTTTTCTCCATCAGTTCGCTGTATGTCCCGTCCTCGACAATCTCGCCTCGTTCCATGACCAGGATGCGGTCGGCATTCTCTATCGTGGAGAGGCGGTGGGCGACGACGATTCTTGTAGCGCGCATGGCTTCCAACGTTTTCGCGACGATGGCCTGCGTCTCGTTGTCGAGAGAACTGGTGGCCTCGTCGAACACGATGATTCTCGGATGATGGACGAGGGAGCGGGCAATCAGCAGACGCTGCCGCTGGCCGCCGGAGAAGGTGGTGCCGCCCTCGTTGACGATGGTGTGCATACCCATCGGCAGGTCCTTGATGTCGGCTTCGAGCCCGACGAGCCGCGCGACTTCCCATGCGTCGTCCATGGTCAGCGGCAGGGAGCCGACGATGTTTGAGAAGATGCTGCCCTCCATCAGCTGACCGTGCTGCATGACAACGCCGATCTGGCGGCGCACCGACGAAACGTCCAGCTCGGAGATATCCATGCCGTCGTAAAGCACCGCACCGCTCTCCGGCTTCTCGAGGCCGAGGAGCACGCGAAGCAGCGTGGATTTGCCGCTGCCGGAGCTGCCGACGATGGCGACGAAGGCGCCGGGACGGATGGAGAGGTTGATGTTTTTTAAGACCAAAGGCGCGTCAGGCTTGTAGCGGAATCGGATCTCCGCCGCGTCAATCTCGCCGGTCAGCTCTCCTGCGGGCAGTTTGCTCTCCGAGATTTCGCTCTTTTCTTCCAGAATGGGCAGGATACGCTCCAGCGCCGGGATGACGCCCCAAATGCTCACGATACCGCTTCGGAGGCCGCTCAGCGCACTGCCAAAGCTGCCCATCGCGGAGTTGAAACTCAGGAACTGGGCGGTGGTCATGAACGCGATGCCGGAGGTTTGGGAATCGTCAAGCAGCGACATTGCATAATAGAATATGCAGAAATTCAGCACAATGGGCTGGGCCGACATGATGAGACCGATCCAGGTGTCCTGCCAGCGGGATTTGCGGTTCCATTTCCATTCGTCGCCGAAACGCTGCGTCCAGAGGTAGAATGCACGTTCTTCGGCGGCCCGCAGCCGGAACTTGTTCAGACCGGCGAGAAGCTGGAGGAGCTGGCCCGAAACACGACCCGAGGCGTCGGCTTTCTCCCGTTGGAAACCGACCTGGCGCCAGGAGAAAAACATCGAGAGTACGAAAAAGATGGCCCAGATGAAGACCGAGAGGATTGCCATCTTCGGGCTGTAGTAAATCATGACGAGCAGGTTCCAGAAGCAGAAAATACCGTTGAAGATGCCGTTGGCGACGGTGGAGGAAAGCTGGTGGGACAGGAGGGCCACGCCCTGCATTCGGAGCGACAGGTCGCCAATCTGGTATTGGCGGAAAAAGGTGGCGGTCAGCGACAGGAGCTTGATCCAAAGCGCGGATTCCGCCGTCACCCGCACATGATTTTTGAGACGCATCACGGTCAGGCTGC
>JAGDDB010000103.1 GCA_017958265.1 Oscillospiraceae bacterium
ACGGAGCACCCGCTGGCAGCATTCGAAAAACCGGATCAGTTCAAACTGTTTGTCTTCGATACCGGACTTCTGAAAGCTATGGCCGGGATCGACAACAGCGCCATACTCTTGAAAAGCGATTATCAGTTCAAAGGACCCTTGACGGAAAACTACGTTTTGCAGCAGCTTCGCGGGCAGTTTGAGATAGAGCCCCGGTATTTTTCCGACAAGAACAGTGAGATCGATTTTGTCCTGCAATACGGAACGGAGATCATCCCGGTGGAAGCGAAAGGCGGCGAAGATAAGTCTGCGCCCTCCTTCAAGAAGTATGTCTCGGATCGGCGACCGGAGCATGCTCTTCGCTTCTCGAAGCGAGGATACAGAAAGGATGGGTATATTACGAATCTGCCGCTGTATCTTGCCGGAAAAACAAGAGAATTGCTTTAAAGATCAGCCCCTCACGGCGACGTGAGGGGCTTTTTGTCCTCGGAAACGGCATAAATACCGCTGCCGGTTTTCGGGAAAGCAACAGGTATCGGGAGCCTGTGCTTTTGTCCTTTATTTATCGGGCTCCGGGATCCTACTTCAGCAGAGGTATCCATGAGCTGTTGGGCCGGCTTTCGTATAGGGAAACGAGAGTGACATAGTAATACGTATCGGAGGCAGAATCATAATACAGATCTCCCGTTTCCAGTGTCCCGGTAAACGAGGAATCCTTGATGTCCGACGCGTCGACCGGCACGGCATCGGTACCAAACTGTTCCGCAAGCGCCGCGGCCTTTGCCCCGTCGGAATATGCAAGCCATGTAGCCCACATGCCGGACATGATGACGCATGTTCCGGTGTCATCCTGGATCACCGCTCCGCGGGTGAACGTTTCCGACGTTATGTTGGCCGTCCCGTGCAGAACCGGCGTGCTGCCCGAGCCGTTTTCGGAATCGCTGCCCGAGCCGCTTCCCGAGCCGCCTTCCGAACTTCCTCCCGAACCGCTGCCTGAGCCGCTGCCGTCATGATAATCGCAGTTGATTATCCCCGTATCTCCGTCGTCTTCCCATGAGAACACTCCTTCGCACGGACATTTGCCCGCGTCGACGACAAACTCGTCAAACACTTTCGAGCACGGTCTGCCGCTGAGCATGTGTTCAATGACGACCTGCGCGTAAAGAGAACGCCGGTTGGCTTTGCAGGCGGCCTCTTTTGCCTTGGCGAGGTTTCCGTTTAAAACCGGAATGGCAATGGCGACAAGTACCGCGATGATGGCGACCACGATCAGCAGTTCCATCAGTGTAAAACCTTTTTTCGTTCTGTTGCTGTGCATGCTGCCCCCTCCATTGCATTTCTGTATTTCGGCATTCGGACGGAGTAATCTCTGCTTTTATATTATAAATGATGATAATTCAACTTGTCGAGTGGAAAAACAGCCGAACATTGAGAAAAGGGCGCAGAAGTTTGCGTATTTTCAAGATCGTCCCGTGAAAACCGGCAGGCGTTCCATGGCAGATCGGAAAACAGTGATCTTACACTCATGCTAAGCTAACGCACAGATCAACGGCATTCGGGAAAAAGTCGGGTACGATAAGCTAAACGGAGCGATAAAATTCAGCATTGAAAAAAAGAAAAAATATGCTAAAATATAGTCGAATCAGAACCTGACGAAAGGATAAAGGTGATCATGAAAAAAATAACAGCATTGCTCCTGATTTTGATGCTCGTTTTCTCCTTGACGGCATGCGGAGACAAAGAGAAAACCGACGAAAAGGCGTTTGACGGAAGCGAAACGGTCGAGCTCGTTTTGCCGGAGATGTTCTTCTCCGGGGAGAGCGAGGAAGAGATCATCGCGGCCGCCAAGGAAGAGGGCTTCCAGACGGCTAAGGTCAACGACGACGGCACCGTGTCGGTCACCCTTACCAAGGCAAATCAGAAAAAGCTTGTCGCAGACTTTGATGATGAGATCGCAAACACCATTTCCGAGCTGACGAAGCAGGCTGACGAAACTCAGGCTTTTTCCGGCGTAGAGCATAACAGCGATTATTCCCAGTTCGACGTAAAGGTGAATAAGGATAAGTATACGGAAGAAGACAATTTCTTTACGATCGATTTCGCTTTCCTCGGCGCGTGGCGTCAGCTGCTGTCGGGAACGGCGCTTGACAAGGCCGATACCGTGGTGAACATTGTCGACGAGGCAAGCGGCGAAGTGCTGTACACCGATTCATACAAGCAGTGGATGGATCTTTTCGGCGCCTTCAGCGACGCTTCGTCAAGCGAAGATTTAGGCGGCGCTTTGAGCGGTCTTCTCGGAGAGGATTTCGATCTGGGAGAATGGGAGAGCCTGCTTGAAGAAGAAGAGCCTGTCGCGGAGATCCCGGAGATGGAGGAGCAGGTGCTGCTCGATCACGACGGCATTCTGATGAAAGCTACCGGCATCGAGAACGGATATTACGGCATAGAGCTTAAGATATACATAGAAAACAACAGCGAAAAAGCCGTAAACGTATCGTGCGATTCTTTCCTGGTGAACGACTATGTGTTCAGCTCATGGCTCTCCGAAGACGTGGCTGCCGGGAAAAAGTGCAATTCTTCGGTATCCATTTCAAATTCGGAGCTTATAGCTTCCGGCCAGCAGGCTATCGGAAAGATCGGCATGATACCCTATTTGTACGACAACGAAACCTATGAGCGCATTTATACGGCCGACCTCGTGGAATTTGAGACCTCTGACTACGACAAGATCGTAGAGGACGTAT
This sequence comes from Oscillospiraceae bacterium, assembly GCA_017958265.1. GTDB lineage: Bacteria > Bacillota > Clostridia > Oscillospirales > Oscillospiraceae > UBA1246. The sequence continues at coordinate 2,724 of JAGDDB010000103.1, forward strand.
CCGGACGCAAAGAGCTTTACAGCGGAGACGGAGTATACGTCGCGCTCAGCGGTTATTCCTATGACGAGTGGTGGGGCACGAATAACGTGGAACTGTACATGGAAAACAATGCGGGCTGCATGCTTTCCGTGGACGTTGATGACATAGCGGTAAACGGATTCATGTTCAGCGGATGGGGATACAAAACCATACCGGACGGCAAAAAAGCGATCGTCAGCGTGAGCCTGAGCGAAAGCGATTTCGAGAGCAACGGAATCGACGAGGTAGAAGAAATCGATTTCTCGATAAGCGGAATGGACGAGGATACCTGGGATGACGTGTTCGACGCGGGAAGAATATCCGTAACAAAGGCGGATCTGGACGCCTGCAGCCGCTGACGCTTTAAATCAATTCGCTTTGCCCGACCTATAAAGTCAAAGAAATGCGGTTTCCGTACTCATTGCCGCAAACAGCGGCGATGAGTACGGAAAGTCAAGGCCTGCGCTGTGCAGAGAATTAAAGGAGGTCAATGCCATGGGTTTGCTTTCCAAGATCCTCGGAGGCTCCGGCTCCGATATCAAGCTTGACAAGATCGTCAAAACGGTAGTTGATACCGTCGCCGAGGCGGCAAAGAACGGCGCCGCCGCGCAGTCCGCCACAGCCGGCACACCCGCGCGCCCCGCGCCCGACCGCCGCGAGCCTGAAGAAGCGTCGGGCCCCTCCGGATTTTCCTGGGGACCGGTCATGCCGAACGAAGAAAACCAATTCAATTTCAACGGAAGCTATATCGAGTATTTCAAGAGCGTGTTCGGCGAGGCCTTTCCGGAATACGATATCGGCACGGAGCGGCCGAAGAATTCCAAGGCGACCGTTTTTACCTTCCGCAAGGGCGGACAGACGGCTTTGATCGTGGAACTGCTTAATTCGAGCAGTGAAGCAAGGAAGCTGCGCAGGACCTGCGCAGAGCAGGGAATACCCTATTTGCGCTACTACTACGATCACGAGGGCTGGTGGAATACCAAGGCCTACGTTATCGAGCGCACCCGCAAGGCTCTGAAATTCTGAGCGGGGACAAAAACAGAAAAAAACAGAAAGAGAACGCCCAGCGCCTGCGGCGGACCCGGCACGGACCATATTTACGGCTTCGCGGGCAGTCGGTCCGTGTACGGCCCGGTACTTCCCGGAATTTTCCGGGCTTTAATGCTTTCTCTTTCTGTTTTTTTTATTTTGCCGGACAGTGCCCGGCCGCATAAGAAAGGGGGCGGAACGATCTGACATCCTTGCTTGAACTGCTTTCCCGTGAAGAATGCTGGAAAGAGTTTTATGAATACAAGACCTCTTTGGAATGTCCCGGGAGCGCGGAGAAAGAGCTGCGCGAGTTTATAAGCGCACGGGGATACATGCCGGTGTGCGAGGCCATATACCGTCATGAGCGTTTCCCCCTGCCGAGGCGGGCGGAGATAAGCAAGCTGGGAAAAGCCAAAAAGCGCGTGGTTTACACATACCCGGCGGCGGAGAATACGGTGCTTAAGCTGCTAACTTATCTGATGCTGCGAAAATATGACGGGCTTTTTGCGGAAGGTCTGTATTCCTTCCGCCCGGGGCGCAGCGCAAAGGACGCCGTTCGCAGGCTTAAAAGGACGGACGGTATAGCCGAAATGTTTTCATATAAGGCAGACATAAGCAATTATTTCAACTCCGTGCCCGTACCGCTTCTGCTGCCTAAGCTGAAAAAGGTCCTGGATGACGACGGGGAGCTGTTCACGTTTCTGAGTTCGCTGCTGGAGGAGCCGTTCGTAACGGACGGAGAGGGGCCGCGCCGGGATGAAAAAGGGATAATGGCGGGTACGCCGCTTTCGTCTTTTTACGCCAATTTATACCTCGAAGAGCTGGACAGGCATTTTGAGGAATTAAATACGCCTTACGCGAGATATTCCGACGATATCATCCTCTTTGCCCGCAGCAGGGAAGAAACGGAGCGGCACGCGGAGTATATCCGCGCCTTTCTGGCAGAGAGGGGACTGGCTCTCAATCCCGAAAAAGAATTCTTCGCCGCGCCCGAGGAAGGCTGGACTTTCCTCGGCTTTCGCTGCGTAGGTGACACGGTGGACATCGCCCCCGCGACCGTGATGAAGCTCAAAAAGAAAATGAGACGCAAGGAGAGGGCGCTGCGCCGCTGGAGCGACAGAAACGGCATAGAGAGCGAGAGGGCGGCAAAGGCGTTCATACGCATTTTCAACAGGAAGCTGCTGGAGAGCCCGTCGGACAATGAGCTTACGTGGAGCTATTGGTTTTTTTCGGTGATCAATACGGCGGACAGCCTGCGCGAGATAGACCGTTACGCCCAGGACTGCCTGCGCCGGCTCATAAGCGGAAAGCGCACCAAGGCGAGATACAACGTGAGATATGAGGAGCTTAAAAAGCTGGGTTATCGAAGCCTTGTGCATGAGTATTACGCCTTCCCGGAAAACAGGAGCCCGTCGGGGAAGCCCGGAACATGAGAGCAGGGCTCTGTCACAATAAAAAACAGCCCGGCTGTCGTTGCGGCCGGGCTGTTGACGCAGGCCGTCCGTTATGCTAAAGTGAAGAGCGCAGGGCCGCGTCACTTTTTTCGCGCAGCTTCCGGGTCGTCGGGAACGGCTCTCATGCGCCTGCTTTTGTGCCCTTTCCCGACCGATGATCCGCGGCTGACGCGGAAAGACCGCTGCTTCGGGCCGCCCGGCGGCCGGAGCGCGGCAGTTTTGCAGCGGCAATAAGATGGGATGATCAAATGAAGAAACGATACGCGCTTTTGATGCTGACATGTCTGCTTTTGGCTTTTGCTTTGCCTGCCCTTGTGCAGCAGGCAAAGGCGTCTTATATGAGCAATAAAACGGAGATCCCGGTGGATCTTGAGGTCTCCGGCGCGGAAGCCTTATGCCAGACGGACGACGGATATGTTTGGATAGCCCAGTACTCCGGATTGACCTGCTACGACTCAAAGGAATTCGTTACCTACAAGAGCTTTGAGTATGACGGTCAGGAATATTCCGTGATCAATGTCCGGGATCTTGCGGCGGATGGCTCCGTTCTGTACATAGCCACTTCCGAGCATGTCTACGTTTACAGGGACAGACATTTTGAGCCTCTGGTCATTGCGCCGGGCATTATCCTGAATATCATTCTCGACGCAGAGAACGATCTGCTTTATATCGCCACTCAGGACAAAGGCGGGATCATCTATGACATCGCGAAAGGCACCGAAACCACCATCCCGGGGACGGAAGGGAGAGCCGTCCACGATATAGTGTTCGATGCCGACGGCAATTATTACTATCAGCCGGACGAAGGGGTATACGACAAGGACGGAAACGAGATATTGATGAATCCGAGGCTCCTTGAGCTCTATACCTACGGATCCACTCTCTTCATGGCGGAGGACAGCGGGGTCATCCACAGGTACGACATGAAAAACAAGACCATGCTCAGCGCCCTCATCGTTCCCGATCAGGTCAATAAAATGCTTTATTCCGAAGAAGACCTGATCATGTTCGTCGCCTGTGAGAAGAACGGAATATACTGCATCGATCTCAGTTCCGACGAGCCGGTCATCACCCTGGCAGGCGATCTGGAGAACAAGAGCCAATTGGTGGACCTGATGATCGACTATGAGGGAAACCTTTGGGTGGCGTCGCATTATATCGGCGCTTCCGGCGTGTCCATCATCACAAGGAACGCTCTTTCCGAGCTGCTGTATGACGATCCGATATGGCAGTCCCTCAACGAGCCTCCCGCGTTTGACAGAAACGTTTACGCCGTTGAAAAATACGGCGACATCCTGTATATCGTCGCCGCCATGCGGATATACAGGTATGATCTGATCAATAACGAAATACTGCCGGACAACGTCATAATGCAGACTATCGACGAATACGCCGATACGAAAACGGCCGAAGGCAAAGCGCAGGGGGACAGCAATTTCGCGTTTACTTACGCTCCGAAGGACGTGGAAGTATTCAAAAGCAAGATCTATTTTGCCGTTTCCAATATAGGCCTTGTGGAATACGACCCGATTTCCGAAGAGGTCTTCATTTACGATCAGGACTATATAATCGACCATCACGGAAAGCTTGTCGACGATCCCGATCTGGCGATGACCAACAGCATCCGCTCTATGCGGAGCTTCGATGATTATCTTGTCTTGGGTTATACCCGGGGTATAATGCGCTTTGACGGTACGGAATTCTCCGTGATGAACATCGGCTCAAACGTTTTGTATATCAACAAGACGAAGGACGGAAAGATCCTGTTCGACCGGACCCAGGGCCTGTTCGTTATCGACGATGATTTTTCCGCCGCGGAAGAGATACCCACGGAAAAGGAGATCACCGGCAACCGGCTGAAATTCCTCGTGGACGGAGACAAGCTCTATTACACGCTGAACAGCCGGCTTTTCAGGCTGAGTACCGAAAACGGATACGGCGCTTCCGAAGAGATCACCATACCGTATATCAAGGGCTCCATTGTAGAGCTTGCCAAGATCAAATTCGGCGACAACGGCGGCGAGCCGGAATACAAATACGTCATCGGAAGCCAGACGCAGCTGTATATTGCCGATTCGCTTGACGGCGACCGCCTGACCGATTACGAATCGTACGATGCGACCAACGGCCTGCAGCCCATCATAGCCAATACCTCGGGCTGCTATGACGAAGCGGAACAGAAATATTATCTCCAGTCAACAAACGGCGTTTTCGTTTACGATTTCAATAAAACAAGAGACGTACCGCCCCCGGTCAAGATCGCGGTATCCTCCGTCGACCTCGACGGAGCGCATTACTACGGGGACAGCATCAACATCGGGAAAAACGTATACCGTGTCGCCTTCAATCTTTCCGTTATGGGCTTCCGGCCGAACAACGGATATACCATTTATTACAAGCTGGACGGCATAGACGACGATTTCACCGTGCTTACGGACGATAACAGGAGCATGTACTATACCAACCTCGCGGGCGGAAGCTATGATTTTCAGGTATATGTGACGGACGAGTACGGACAAGCCTCAAACCGGATACAAATCCACCTCGAAAAGGATAAGAAGATCAACGAGCAGTGGTGGTTTTGGGTCATTCTTGCCTTGATCGCGGCAGCGGCGGTGCTTTTATCCACGTCACTGTTCGTGCGCTTCAAAACAAGGCAGTCCCTGAAACGCCAGCTGGAATACAAAAACATCACCCTTGAAGCCATTCAGGCTATCGCCCGGACCATCGACGCCAAGGATGAATACACCAACGGTCACTCTATCCGCGTAGGTTTCTATTCCAAAGTCATTGCGGAGAATATGGGGATGAGCTCCGACGAGGTAGACAATATCTACTACATCGCCCTGCTTCACGATATCGGTAAAATAGCGATTCCGGACAGTATCCTGAACAAGCCGGGAAGACTGAGCGACCAGGAATTCAAAGTGATGAAAAGCCATACCAACAGGGGAGCCGGGATACTGAAAGGGATCTCGACCATACCGCAGATCATTGAGGGCGCGAAATCCCATCATGAAAAATATGACGGTTCGGGCTATCCCGAGGGCATCGGAGGCGACAGCATCCCGTTCGTGGCAAGGATCATCTGCTGCGCGGACTGCTTTGACGC
>JAGDDB010000104.1 GCA_017958265.1 Oscillospiraceae bacterium
CAGCCCCGTATTCTTTATGCTGTAGGGATTTACCGCCGTCATAAGCATCAGCGCCAGCATGATCGCGGTGCGGCTGTCGTATTCCTTCCGCGTGATCGCGGCGAGGCACAGTATCAGCTGCATCACGCCCGCTCTCACCACCGACATTCTGAAGCCCGTCACCGCCATGAACAGCAGTATCACCGGCACGCATGCCGCCGCGGCGCTCCTGCGCCTGCCGAGGAGAAAATACACAAGGCCGGTAAGTATGCTCAGATGCATGCCCGATACCGCGACACAGTGCGCGATGCCCGAGCGTTTCATCATGGAGTAATCATACCCGTCTTCCTCGAGAGCCGTCCTGTCTCCCGTCAGCAGAGCGGTCATAAACGCCCGGTTTTCGCCGGGGTAGAGCTCGGATACCGCCCGGTAAAGCGATTTTCTTATATTCAGAGGCAGAGTGTCGGTTATATGGCCTCTTTTCCCCGTAGGCTCCGCGCTCCCGCTCACATCCGCTGTCAGCGGTATGCCGAGAGACATGAGATAGTCGTTTTTCTCCGACATGCGGAAACGCGCAGTGATCCTCACGCTCTCTCCCGGCTCCGGCAGCGACTGCGGCTCCGCTCCGTCGAAATACGCCATACACTTGCCGTATTCCGTTCTCAGCACCACCCGCGCGCCGCTGCGCGTCTCCTCTGCCCGCTCCAGCACGACCGCCTCCAGGCTCGTCTCTTTCTCCATGGCGGCAAGCTCCCGCGGCCTTGAAAGAAACAGCGCATCCCAGCCAAAGCTCCATACAAAGCCGGCGCATAATCCGATAAGCGCGATAAAGGACGTTTTTTCTTTGACTATCGCCGCTCCGGCAAGGCACGCTGCTATCGCCCCGGCGCACACAAGCCGCCATATGCCGTCGACAAAGTACTGAGAAGCGCAGACTGCCGCCGAAAAGAAACATGCGATTATGGCAAGCTTTCTCACGGCGGCAGCTCCTGTATCTGAAGTTTTTTTATTAAAAATCTCTGTATCAGCCCGGAGGCCAGGTCATGTCACGGCCGGAAAGGACGTGAAAATGCAGATGGTTCACGCTTTGACCCGCTCTTTCCCCGCAGTTGGATACCAGTCTGAAACCGTCAAGACCCATTTCTCCCGCCAGCTTCGCGGCGACCTCGAGACAGCGGGCAGCGGCGGCGGAGTTTTCCGCGTTTATTTCCGCGGCCGAGGCTATGTGCGATCTGGGTATGACAAGGAAGTGAACGGGCGCCTGGGGATCGATGTCTTTAAATGCGTATACCAGCTCGTCCTCATACAGGCACTCGGACGGTATCTCGCCGGATGCTATTTTGCAGAAAAGGCAATCGCTCATAATGATTCCTCCTTGGAACAGCTGCCGGTTTTCACGGGCAGTCAGTTATTCAGACTATCTTTAACAAGACCCGCGACAGCCGCAAGAGCTTCATCGATGCGTGAAACGTCCTTGCCTCCGCCCATGGCGGCATCGGGCTTTCCTCCGCCGCTGCCGCCGGTCATGGCGGTTATGCTCTTTATGATGCTGCCCGCCTTCACTCCCGCGGCGACAGCGCCCTTGCCGCATACGGCGAGGAATGTCAGCTTGCCCTCGCCCACCGCCGCAAGAACGGCGACTATGTTTTCGTCCCGGTCTCTGAGAAGGTCTCCCACGGTCCTGAGGCTGTCCGCGGAAGCGCCTTCCTGCCTGGCGCTTATCACGCTGACCGCGCCTATTTTCTCGGCTCCCGCGATCAGTCTGTCGGCTTCGGCGCTCAGCAGCTTTCCGTTGAGTTTATCGATGGTGCGGCGCATATCGCGCATTTCATTCATGTACTGCTCCGCCTTGGCCTTCAGCTCGCCGGTATTGGTTTTGAGTATGTCCGCGAGCTCTTTGTTCAGCTCGCGGCTGCGGTCGGCATCGTCAAGAGCGCCGCGGCCCACCGCCGCCTCAATGCGTCTTACGCCCGCAGCTACGGAGAATTCCGAAACCGTGCGGTATGAGCCCGCCTTCGCGGTATTGCTCAGGTGCGTTCCGCCGCACAGCTCCTTCGACCAATCGCCCATGGTCACGACGCGCACGGTCTCTCCGTATTTTTCTCCGAACAGAGCCATTGCGCCTTCTTTTTTCGCTTCGCTTATGGGCATTTCCTTTACCGTCACGGGCAGGTCCGCAAGTATCTGTTCGTTTACGAGCCTGTCGATCTCCTTGAGTTCCTCCGGAGTTATGGCGGCAAAGTGCGTAAAATCGAACCTTACCGTATCGGGCGTGACCAGGGATCCGGCCTGTTCCACGTGCTCTCCCAGCACCTTTCTCAGGGCGCTCTGCAGCAGATGTGTGCAGCTGTGCGCTCTCATTATCGCCATGCGCCTGTCCGCGTCTATCTCGGCGCTGACCTTTTCCTCGGCGCGGAAGCTCCCCTTCACCACGCGTCCGGTGTGAAGATATTTGTTGTCCTTGGATCTGCGCACGTCGCTCACTTCGAAAACGCTGTCCCCCGCTTTTATCACGCCGGTATCGGCGACCTGGCCGCCCATCTCGGCATAAAAAGGCGTGCGGTCGAGCACGAGTATGCCCTCGCTGCCCTCGTTTATTTCTCCTACGGCTTCATTTTCGGAGGCTATGGCCCAAATCACGCAGTCGTCCTCCCGGAAGCTGTCATAACCGGTGAACTTCGTTTCAAGCTCCTTCGGCAGACCCAGGTCCATGCCGGCCCAGCCGAAATCGCCCAAAGCGGCGGTAGCGGCCCTCGCTCTTTCCCTCTGCTCGCTCATAAGCGCGTCAAAACCGTCTCTGTCGGCGCTCATGCCCTGCTCGGCAAGTATCTCCTCCGTCAGGTCTATGGGGAAACCGTAGGTATCGTTCAGCTTGAAGCAGTCTTCTCCGGGCAGGACGGTCCGGCCGTCGGCCTTCATGGCGTCTATATAGCCGCCGAGCAGTTTCATGCCGGTATCCACCGTCTGATTGAACCGCTCTTCCTCGGCCTTGATGACCTTTTCGATATATCCCGCCTTTTCCTCCAGCTCGGGGTACGCCTCCCGGCTTTCGCGTATCACCGTACGGCAAACCTCATAGAGGAAGGGCCTGTCCGTGCCCAAAAGGCGTCCGTGCCGCGCGGCGCGGCGCAGCAGACGGCGCAGCACATAGCCTCTGCCCTCGTTGGAGGGGAGTATGCCGTCGCTTATCATCATTGTGGTCGAGCGGATGTGATCGGTTATAACGCGCAGTGAAACATCCGTTTTGACGCTCTGCCCGTAAACCGCGCCGGTGATCTCGGATACGTGCTTTGTGATGTTCATCACGGTGTCCACGTCGAAAAGGCTGTCCACGCCCTGCATGATGCAGGCAAGCCGCTCAAGGCCCATGCCGGTATCTATGTTTTTGTAGGGCAGCTCGGTATAATTTCCGCTGCCGTCGTTATTGAACTGTGTGAATACCAGATTCCAGAATTCCACATAACGGTCGCAGTCGCAGCCGGGGGCGCAGTCCGGCTTTCCGCAGCCGTATTTCTCTCCCCTGTCGAAGTATATCTCCGAGCAGGGACCGCACGGACCCGCGCCTATCTCCCAGAAATTATCGTCCTTGCCGAGGCGGCTCATGTGCGACGGAGCCACGCCGACTTCCTTGGTCCATATATCGTAAGCCTCGTCGTCGTCCTGATATACGGTAACATAAAGCTTGTCCTCGGGCATTTCCATGACCTTGGTTATGAATTCCCATGCCCAGGCCGTTGCCTCGTGCTTGAAATAATCTCCGAAGGAGAAATTCCCGAGCATCTCAAAAAAGGTGCCGTGGCGGCTGGTTTTGCCGACTCTTTCTATATCGGGCGTGCGTATGCATTTCTGACAGGTGGTGATCCTTCTCCTCGGCGGCACCGCCTCGCCCTTGAACCAGGGCTTCATAGGCGCCATACCGGCGTTTATGATCAGCAGGCTGTTGTCTCCCTGCGGTATAAGCGGAAAACTCGGCAGTCTGAGATGCCCCTTGCTCTCAAAAAATTTCAGGTATTCCTCGCGTATGCTGTTCAAACCAAGCTTCTTCATGTGTGTCAGCCTCCGAACTCCGAACTGTTGATAAAACTGCTGAATTGACTGTAAGTGCTGAAAAATTCATGGGTCCCGTTTTTGCCGAGAGCGTAGAAATAATATCCCGTTTCCTCCGGCGCAAGAGCCGCTCTTATGGAGGCGAGACCGGGGTTGGCGATCGCTCCGGGCGGCAGGCCCTCATGGTTATATGTGTTGTACGGGCTGTCGATGTTCAGTTCCTCACGGCTGATATCCGTTTTGGTCTCACCGAGCGCGTACAGTACGGTCGCGTCTATCTCAAGATAGGGATAGTAATTGCTGTTGAGGCGGTTGTAAATGACCGAGGCTATGGTCGCCCTCTCCGAATCGGCTCCGGCCTCTTTTTCTATGAGCGAGGCTATGGTGACGATATCGTGCATCGAATATCCCATACGCTCCGCCTGCTGGTACATTTCCTCCGTCACGCGGCTGTTGAAGTTGTCAAGCAGCTTGACTATGACCGTTTCCGGAGCGGAGTCCAGATAGAAGTCATAGGTATCCGGGAAAAGATAGCCTTCAAGGCGTTTTTCGTCTCCCAGAGTATCCTCGCTCAAAAAGCGGTATTCGAAATCATGCTCTGTCGCGCATTCGGTCAGCTGATCGGCAGAACATACTCCCGCTTCTTCAAGTATCGCAAAAGTCTGCGCCATTGTCCTGCCCTCGGGGATAAGCACTCTGACGCTTTCCTTTTCAAGACTTGCCCAATCTATCCCCTGCTGCATACCGGTGATTATGGCGCGGTAGTCAAGACTGCTGCTGAGCGTATAGGTGCCGGGGTCGATCTTGTTTTTCTCCTCGACCTTGGATATCTTTGCGAACAGCTTGAACAGTCTTTTATATTTGATTATACCGGCCTGCTCCAGGTCTCCGGCTATCTCGTCGATGCTTTCTCCCTCTCTTACGGTGATCTCAGCCGACAGTTCCGGCTTATTGAGGGACAGCACGTCGTTTGCGGCAAGCCAGCCTGCCGCGGCGAGCATCACGCTGATGCACAGTACGAACGCGAAGTAAAGCAGAGCGCCCATGCATCCCGTTCTGTATCTCCGCCGGCGCAGGGATCCTGCCGGCGCAGCCTGCGGCGCCGTGCCCCCCGTCTCATTCGCGGGGCTTCCTTTCCCGGCCTCGCGCAGCTGAGCGGGCGTGGATATCACCGCGGTGCTGTCGGCGTCGGACGCCTGATCGTCCGCGCCGGTCTCTCCGGTCACTTCATCCGGCTCATGGACTTCCTCGGTAAAGAATACCTTCGTTCCGTCTTCCTCAAGCTCCCTCAGTTCATCCTCCGAGAAGATCTCGTTAAGGACGGCCTCGCTTATGCCGCTGAATATCTCGCGTATATCCTCATGCTTTTCCGCCGGAGCATGGACGGGCTTCGGTTCTTCC
>JAGDDB010000105.1 GCA_017958265.1 Oscillospiraceae bacterium
CAACAGTTTTTTGAACTTTTCAGCCTACTTTTTTCCGTTTCGGCATACGAAAAACAGTCTGTCGGCATTCGGCTCAGGCTGCCTCAAAGGAAGCCCTCCGAAAACTTCGATATCGGAAAATCCCGCCCCGGCAAGCTTTTTTTTCATTTGTCCGACACGATAGACGTGCTCTGTATGTTCCTCTGCCTCGCGCCGCCACAACTTCCCTTCTCTCAAAAAAATATCCATCTCAAAAAGACAGATTTCCTTTTCTTTATCATAATCGGCGTTCCACGCGCAGTAAGCTCCGTCGCTCTCATCTATAAAAGCACAGCCGTCTATCTTTTCAAATTTCCGCGGGGTATTTATATCAAAAATGAAGACCCCGTTTTTTTCAAGAAAAAGGCCGAGACGGCGCAGCGCTTTATCAAGCGCGTCGGGCGAAAGATAGTTTATTCCGTCCATTGAGCACACAGCCGCATCAACCGTGCCGTAAAGGTCCAGCTCTTCAAGACTCTGTTGAATGAACATCGGCGGTTCGGAAACCTTGAACGACCCCGATTTTGACTGCGCCACCGTCAGCATCTCCGCCGACGCGTCCACGCCTATCACTTCATAACCTCGCTCGGCCATCATCCACGAAAGCCTTCCCGTGCCGCACGCGAGATCGATCACGGTCTTTGCTCCGCACGCCGCAAACAAACCGTCGCAGCATTCGAGCCAGAGCTCGTAATCCACTGCCGGCATTATGCCGTCATAAAAAGCGGCAAGGGACGAATATCCGGTCATTCGCCGTCTTCGCTCTTCTCTTTCAGGCGCGAGAAAACGATATCGTAACCGCCCGCGCCGTATTGGAGCGAACGATTAACGCGGCTGATAATTGCGCTGCTCGCTCCTGTTTTTTCCATGATCGCATTATAAATAAGGCCTTCGCTCAGCAGTTTGGCCACTTCAAAACGCTGCTCCATTGCCATGATCTCGGTCATGCTGCAGATGTCTTCAAGAAAGCTTTTGACCTCGCTTTCGGTTTTAAGCGTGAGTATCGCTTTATACATTGCGGAGTTGTCTATTCTTCTGTTGCTCTTCTTCAACTCCAACCCTCCTTTTTCATAGCCTTCATAATATACATCGCCGCAGGCTGCCGCATCGGCGGCGAGGCGGTCGTGCCGCATATCGGCACAATATACGCTTTGCCGTTATTGTACCATATCAATTTAAAAAAGTAAATAGTCAGAGAGGTATTTGCATTATGTACGAGATCAAAGAGGTCCTTACGAGGGACAGCTGGAAAAGGGGCGACGAGGCTGCCGTTGTACTCGATATCAAACGGCCGTATATCGAGGATGTTCCAAAACGCGTCAATCGGTATTATTCCTATCTTGAAAAGCGGCTCAAATCCTTCTGCGGGCGTCGGGCCCGCGCCGGCGAGAAAGGCGTTTACAGGCTTGACTATACCGTAGGGCTCTGCGACGAAAAACATATAAGCATATACTGCGACGTTTACCTGGACGGTTTTATAAGGGCAAGAACAGCATGCACATGGGACGCCTTCAGCGGTTATCCCCTGCCGCTGGGACACTTCACCGAGCTGAGCAGACGGGCAATAATCGCCCGTATAGCCTCGGAAATCGAAAACGACCGCTTTCGGATATATTTCAAATCATACGCGAAACGTCTAAAACGGTTCTATGACCCGGATAACTTCTGGCTCAGCGGCAGCGGCATAAATTTTTATTATCAGCCCCTTGCTCTCGCGCCTGTTGAATACGGCGTGTCCCATTTTCTGTTGTAAACACGGGCGATTAATGATAAAATCGGTTTTAGGATCCGGTCTGTTATCGAACCGGCTTTTTTAATAAACAAACGAAAGAGGATAGCGAAATGAAAAAAACGCTTGCGGCGGCTTTGATCGCCTCGCTTTTTCTCCTGCTCGTCGGCTGCGGTGCCCGCGATGTTTCTTCGGATGATCCCGGGAACGCTGTTTCCGCGCCCCCGGTCTCCGCAGATGAAAACAACGACCCTGCTCTTTCCTCCCCTCCCGATCCGATCGAGGAAACCGAAGTGCCCGACGCGCCCGAGCAGGACATAACCGACG
>JAGDDB010000106.1 GCA_017958265.1 Oscillospiraceae bacterium
ACCTCCACGTTGACGCCCTCGTAGCACGTCGTCGGATATCCGGAATACGTCCACATGAATGCGCAGAAGCGCATTTCCTCGTTCGGAGGTACAAGCACTTCGATGTCGTCCGCCGTTATTTTGACGACCTCGCCCGGACCGAGCTCCCGAAGCTCCGAATATCCGAGCTTTGTGCAGGCAAAAGACTCCAAAGATACGCAAATGCCGTCTTCTCCCCTGCCTGTTACAACGGGGAGCCTGCCCATTTTATCCCGTGCGGCGTAGATGCATCCGTCTTCGCTGAGGATCAGTATGGACGCCGTTCCGTCGATCTTCTGCTGCGCGTAGACTATGCCCTCGTGAAAATTTTCCTTACTGTCTATCATCGCCGCGGCAAGCTCCGTTGAATTAACGCGTCCGCCGCTCATCGCTTCAAAATGACCGCCGCTTTTCTTGAGATACATTGACGCCAGCTCGTCCGCATTATTGATTATGCCGGTGACGCATATGGCGTATACGCCGAGATCGGAGCGTATCAGAATGGGCTGAGGATCGGTGTCGCTTATGCAGCCTATGCAGGCCTTGCCGTGCATCTCATCGAGCACATGCTCGAATTTCGTGCGGAAAGGCGAATTTTCAATATTATGGATCTCACGGATGAAGCCCGTGCTTTCGGACAGCGCAGCCATGCCGCCGCGTCTCGTCCCGAGATGCGAATGATAGTCCACACCGAAGAAAACATCCAGCACGCAGTCACGTTTGGAAACCGCGCCGAAAAAACCGCCCATTGAGTTACCTCACTTTCATCCTGCACTCAGGCAAAAAACAGCTTTGACAGAGTCATCGGATCAATGTATTTTCCGTCCTTGTATACGCGCATATTGCCGGAAGCGATCTCGTCGATGAGCATCACCTTTCCGTCGGCGTCATAACCGAATTCAAACTTTATGTCGTAAAGCACAAGGCCCTTTTCGGCAAGATCATCGGCGACGATGGCGGTGATCTTCTGCGTCATTGTCTTTATTTCGTCGTACTGCTCTCCGCTCATTATGCCGAGAATAATAAGACCGTCGCGCGTAACGAGGGGATCTCCCAATTCGTCGTTTTTGAATGTAGTTTCAACGTAAGCGGGAAGATCCGCGCCCTCTTCGATATATTCCCTGTATCTGCGGTAGAAGCTGCCCACGGCCTTGTGACGGCAGATGACCTCAAGCCCCTTTCCGAACACCTTGGCGGGAAGCACCTCCATAGTGGTATCGTCAAGATTTGCTTTGACGAAATGTGTTTTGATCCCCGCGGCATTGATCTTATCGAAAAAATAAACCGACATGCGCAGATTGACATCTCCGACGCCGTCGATGGTCAAGCCGATGGAATTCTCGCCGGGATCAAAAACGCCGTCCTTGCCGGTGCAGTCGTCCTTGAATTTCAGCAAATAATTTCCGTTATCCAAAGCATAGACGTTTTTTGTTTTTCCTGTGTAAACAAGTTTCATTGAATGATCCTCCTCCGTCTGTCCGAAAATAAAAAGCGGGCAGTTGCCGATTCGAATATGGCTGCCCGAAAAACTACAAAATGATTTACCGCTGTTATCGGTTTCCTCGGATATATTTTCGCAGAAAACAGTGTTTCAGTCAACTATTGATTGAAATTATTTTTTATAAAATAAGAAAAAAGAAAAAGTGTTATTTTGTGTTTTTATATAAATCCGTATCATGTATGTAAGACAATGCCGTGCGGCCATACGGCCGCACGGCACAAACACGGTTATCTTATCTTTATGTCTTTCTTGCCCTTGAGCTTGTACCAAAGCGTACCGGCAAGGCATACGGAGGAATATCCGCCCGAGATCACGCCTATGAGTATGGGCAAAGCGAAGTTTTTAATGGAAGAAACGCTGAGGATAAGGAGAAGGATGATCGGAAGCATCGTAGTGACCGTCGTGCCGATGCTGCGGCGCATTGTCTGGCTGACACTGCGGTCGATTACTTTGTCGAACTGTTCTTTCCCTCCGCCGATCTTATAGTTCTCTCTTATGCGGTCAAAAACGACTATGGTCGCATTGATGGAATAACCTATTATCGTCAGCGCGGCGGCGATGAAATTCATATTCATCGATATGCCGAATATGACATACATGCTCAGCATAACGAGCAGATCGTGTATCAGGCAAATTACTGCCGCGATACCCGACAGCAGCTCAAAGCGCACGGTTATATAAATCAGTATCAGCAGCGCGGCAATGGCGGATGCGAGGAAAGCGGCTTTGGTGATATCCTTTCCCACAGAGGCCGATACGTAATCGCTGCTTGAAAGCACTACGTTTTCTTCGCCGTACATCTCTGCCAGGCCGTCTGCGATCGCGTCTCTCTGCACGGTATCGATCTCGGCGATCTTGATAAGCACGCTCTTGCCGAGGCCGGCTTTTGTTACCGAAGAGGGCTTAATGCCCACGGCGTCGTTGATCATATCGGATATATCATCGGATACCTGTCTGGTGACGTCGCGGCCTATTTCATATTCCATGGTAACTCCGCCTACGAAGTCTATATCCAGATTGAAAAGAGAAACGCCGAACGGAAGCAGAAGAAGCGATACGATCGCCGTAATGCAAAGCAGACCGGAGATACAGGCGTAGATCTTGCCCCTGCTAACTATACGAAGCAGCTTGTAGGTGGGAGCGCCCTTTTCCCTGCTGCGCGGCAGGCCGTACATAAAGGGATTATATTTTCTAAGTCCGGCAAAGGAGCGCAGAAGAAGTCTCGGGATTATCAGCATGCATATCATGCTCAGTACAACGCCGATAAGCAGTGTTTTGGCAAAGCCGAGGATCGTGCCCGTGCCCTTCCACAGCAGCACAAGGCCGGCTATCGCAGTCGTGATATTGGAGTCTACAATGGCAGACAAAGCGCGCTTAAATCCGGAATCCACTGCGCCGCGGAGCGTCTTGCCCAGCATCAGTTCCTCACGAATTCGCTCGTATATGACGATATTTGCGTCGACGGCCATGCCTATGGTCAATATGATACCCGCAATGCCGGGAAGGCTGAGATTGATTTTCAAAGCGGACATCACGACAAGGAAAAGCAAAACATAAAGTATCAGTGCGACGTCCGCGACTATACCCGGCAGACGGTAAAATACGATCATATAGATCATCACGAGGATAATACCTATAATTCCCGCCAGGATGGCAGTTTCAAGACTGCGCTCGCCGAGAGAAGCGCCGACAGCCTGAAGCTTGATATTGTTCAGATCGAACGGAAGAGCGCCGGAACTGATTATGCCGGCAAGGTACGTGGCATAATCGACCGAGCTGTTTCCGAGCTCGATAATGGGAGTATCGGTGTCAATGCCGCCGACGGCATATTCCGTGCTTACGGTAGGGCTGGAAATAAGCTGATCATCCATTACGATGGAGATGTAGCGATTATCCGCGCTGGGATATCCGGCAACACGTGCGGACCCTTCCTTGAATTTCTGCCTGCCTGTTTCGTTGAGCTTGAGAACCACGCAGTATTCGTAGTTGCCGCTCGTTCCCGAGGACTGATAGCTTGCGGTGGCCGACTCGATGTCTTCACCGCTTATGATGACCTCGCCCGTATAGTCGCGGAATTCAACAACGGCCGTCGTGCCGAGCATCTGAACGGCTTCTTCGGGGTTGTTTACGTTCGGCATTTCAACTATAACGCGCTTGGAGCCGGAAAGATAAACGTTCGCCTCGGTATAGCCGAGGTTATTCAGTCTTTCACGCATCATGGTACGAACAGAGTCCATGGAGCGGGACAGATCTTCGTCGTTGATATCCTGAGGTACAACGGCTTCATAAGTGATCTCAGAGCCGCCGACCAGATCAAGGCCGAGCGTTATTCCGTCGGAAACGGGCGGAATGCTGAAGAGCCCGTAAAAAACGGAAAACAAAAGAATTGCCGCCACGAGCAGGACTATTCCGAACATCAGCAGGATCTTTTTCATGTTGCAGTTACTCTCCCATTATTTCTTCTTGGAATTCATGGCTCCCTCGGCTGCCGCGCGGAAGCTCGCTCTGGAGCCGCGCACCTCCTCGAGAGACTTTGCAAGCGCGCTTTCGGCACGATGAAGAGTGTCGTCCGCATAGGCGTTTGCGGCTTTGCGCAGTTCGTTCGCTTTGGCGTCCGCCGCGCGCAGGATGTCTTCCGCGCGCGCCTTGGCTGCGCGCACGACCGTTTCTTCCTCGATCAGTCTTCTTGCATGCTCCTCCGCGCCCTGCTTAAGCTTTTCGGCTTCCGCCTTGGCTGTATTTATATATTCCGTTCTGTTTGCCATGAGGCGCTTTGCCTCTGCCATTTCGGCAGGGAGCTGCAGCTTGATCTCATCGAGCAGATCAAGCAGCTTGTCGCGCTCAAGAACGCACTTTTCGGCGCTGAGCGGCAGTCCCCAAGCGTCGGAAACCATGGTATACAGCTGATCTATAAGCTCATTTACCCCGTTTGCCATTTTCTCCTCCGTTCCGCCGCGCATACACGGCCCGATTATTTATCTCTATGATTATTATTTAGCTTTTCTTTCGGCGGCACGGAGCATTATTTCGTCTATTATCTCCCGCGGAGCAAAATCTTTCAGATCCGCTCCGAAGGCGGCAAGCTCTCTGACGCCGCTTGAACTCAGATACATGTATTTTTCGCTGGCGGGCATAAAAAATGTTTCAAGATCCGGATTGATCTTTTTGTTGATCAGGGCCATCTGACATTCTTTTTCATAGTCCGATACGGCGCGCAGGCCGCGGACGATGACGTTTGCGCCGACGGAGCGGGCATATTCCGCCGCAAGCATATCGGAACAATCCGTCTCGACGTTCGGGAAACGCTGCGTTACCAGACTTATCTGACGAAGTCTTTCCTCAAGCGTGAACATGGTGTTTTTTGAGGTGTTTATCATTACGCAGACTATTACCTTGTCGAATACCTTGGCGGCGCGCTTTATCATATTGAGATGACCGAGCGTGATCGGATCGAAACTGCCCGGATATATGGCGATTTTCAACAGCGCTATCCTCTCTGTGTTTTTGAATAGGTCGTAAGGCGCACCTTTCCGTAACGGTATGTACGCAGCTTACGGTACGGCTCATCCAACTGTCCCGGCTCGTTGTCGGCGGCAGTTTCGCAGATAATTATACCACCGGGATTTAATTTGTCAAACTTTGTTATCGCTTTAAGGGCTTTTTCGCAAAAGCCGGAGGCGTAGGGCGGATCTATGAAAATAAGATCGAATTTTCCGCAGTTTTCAATATATTTTAAAGCGTCGGTCTGAAGCACCGTTCCGCCGTTCAGCGAAGTCTTTTCAAGGTTTGCTTTAACAAGTCTGACCGCGGCCGAGGCCTCGTCCACAAAAACGCACGAAGCGGCGCCTCTGCTCAGCGCCTCGATGCCGAGCTGTCCCGTACCGGCGAAAAGATCAAGACAGCATCTGCCCTCCACATCGCCCTGGATGATATTGAACATTGCCTCCTTGACCCGGTCTGCGGTCGGCCTGACGTCGTAATTTGACGGTTCGGCAAGTTTTTGGCCTCTGGCGATACCCGTGATAACTCTCATTTGTCCTCAGCTTCTTTCAGATCAGTTTTTTCCGAAGGATGGAAATGCTCAAATATGATCGCCGCCGTGTTTTTCGGAACGACCTTGCTCAGCTGCTCCGTATCGGCGCGGGCTATGGCGGATACGGTCTTAAAATGCCTGAGCAGCGCATTTCGCCGGACCGGACCCACGCCGTTTATCGCATCCAGGCTCGAGCCGAGCTTTTTATCGCGCAGCGAACGCTGATATTCTATTGCGAAACGATGCGTTTCCTCCTGTATGCGGCCTATAAAAGCAAATACGGCAGGATTGGAGACGATTCCTATTTCGCCGCCGTCCGGCAGCGCAAGAGCTCTTGTGCGGTGCCTGTCGTCCTTGACCATACCGAGCACGGGAATGCTCAACGAAAAGCTCTCAACGACTTCCGCAGCGGTCCTTGCATGGATACTGCCTCCGTCAATAAGGAAAAGATCCGGCAAAACCGAAAACTTTTCATCACCCTCCGCCCACGAGGTAAGACGGCGTGTGATCACCTCGCGCATGGATGCGTAATCGTCCGCGCCTTCAACGGTCTTTATTTTGAACTTGCGATAGTCGCGCTTGAGGGGCCTTGCGTCCGTGAAAACCGTCATTGAGCCGACCGCGTCTTCATTCCCGAGATTGGAAATATCATACGCTTCTATCCTCGCGGGCAGCTCGGGCAAAGCGGCCGCCGTCTGCAGCCATTTCAGTACGCCCGATATACGCTCTTCCCTGTCCGTAGCGCGCTTTATCTCCTCGCTCGCGTTCATGACAGCCGTTTGAACGAGTATGCGTTTGTCTCCGCGCTGCGGCGCCGTGAGGACGGTCTTGCTGTTGAAAAGCTCCCGCAGCATACGCTCGATATCATCGGAGTCGTCCGGCTTTACCGGAAGGAGTATTTTTTCGGGGCACACTCCCCTTTTCAAATAATACTGACGCATCAGTGAGCTTACCGCCTCGGCGTCATCCTCAAGCGGGTCGTCCATGAGCTCCGTATCCTTGTCAAGCAGTTTGCCGCCGATATAATGAAGGACCACAAAGCAGCTTTTCACTCCGCTTCTGGCAAACCCGATCGCGTCCGTGTCGGCCAGGGCTCCGGAGACGGCAAGCTGTTTTTCCGCAAGTGTCTTTACTGCCCTGAGACGGTCTCTGACCGCCGCGGCGCGTTCAAACTCCAGATTTTCGGCCGCAAGCTCCATTTCCCGCGTCAGCTCTTCTTCAAGCTCGACGGTCCGGCCTTCAAAGATCATCACGGCTTTTTCAACGGTGCGGCGGTATTCTTCCGCATCCGGGCTGCCTGTGCACCAGCCGGCGCACAGGCCCATATCCCGGTCTATACACGGGCGGAAGCGCCCTATGTCCGCCGGGAAACGCCTCGAGCATGTGGGAAGCTTCAAGGCGGATGAAACCGCGTTTACCGCCTCAAAAACCGTGGTCCGGCTGCCGTACGGGCCGAGATAATCGGCGCCGTCTTTTCCGGGGCGGCCTACCACCTTCATTTTCGGATATTCTTCCCTGCGGTTTATTCGCAGATACGGATATCCTTTATCGTCTTTTAAAAGGATATTGTACTTCGGTTTATGAAGTTTTATAAGCTGGTTTTCGGTGATGAGCGCCTCAAATTCGCTGCGCACCATGATAACGTCGAAGCTGTCGACCTTGGATACCATCATCGCCGTTTTGGAGCTGTGCGGCCCTTCGCGGAAATAACTGACCACGCGGTTTTTCAGGGCCTTGGCTTTTCCGACATAGATGACGTCACCGTTCTTGTCCATCATTATATAAACTCCCGGCAGCAGCGGAAGCGCGAGAGCTTTTTCCTTAAGCTGTTCAATGTTCATCGGTCAAAACTCCGGTCAGATCAAAGGCGGGAACATAATCGCCGCACGACGAGTCCGGCTCCTGTACGTATCCGTCCCTTATTCCGAGCATATACATATAGTCGACTACTTCACGGTACTCCTCCCCGGTCAGCCGTCGCTCCGGCCCGCCGAATCCGTTGGGCGTATACTGACTCATAAGCGAGAGCATCACGCTGCCGCGCTCAAAGCTTTCCGCGAAATATTCAAGCACATCCTTACTGTTGTCAAGCTGACCCGGCAGCACAAGATGGCGGACGATCACCCCGCGCTTCATTATCCCGTCGCCGTCCACGACGTATTTCCCGGTCTGTCTGAACATTTCCGCTGCCGCGGCCGAAGCATGCGCGAAATAGTCCCCGTGTGCGTACTTGACGTCCGGAAGATATATGTCTATAAGTCCCTCAAGCCGTTTCAAAGACTCGGTTTTCTCATAGCCTCCGCAATTATATACCACGGGGATACCGATGGGATCTTTAAGCGCCGCGGCAATGGTGTCGATATACGGCGTGGGCGTGACAAGATTGATGTTGTGCACTCCCGTGTCTCTGAGTCGGAGAAATATATCCCGCAGTTCGGAGGCGTCTGTTTCTCTTCCTTTGATAAAAGCGCTGATCTCTCTGTTTTGGCAATAGGCGCAGCGCATGTTGCAGCCCGAAAAAAAAACCGCGCCCGAGCCGCGCGTTCCGCTTATGCACGGCTCTTCCCAATAATGCGCCGCCGCCCGCGCTACTACCGGCAGCGCCGGAGCCATACAGAAGCCGCGTTCGCCTTTATCCCTGTCCGCCCCGCAATTGCGGGGACACAAATAACATTTCATGGGGAAATTATACCCTATCGCAAATAAATTTACAATATGATACGGACCGCCGCAGCGCGACGGCATGCGGCGGTCCGATTTGAACATAAAATTTATTACTGCTTTTTGGAGGGCTTGAGATATACGTACCAGTAAACGCAGCCTACCAGTCCCGCGCCGCCTACTATGTTCCCGAGAGTAACGGGCAGCAGATTCTTTACGAAAAAGGCGCCCCAGGTCAGGCCTTCCTTGCCGAGATCATATACGGAGTTTGCGAATATGCCGGCGGGTATGTAATACATGTTTGCCACGCAGTGCTCAAAACCGCAGAGGACGAAAAGCATGATCGGCATGAACAGGCCCCAGAATTTTCCGGCCACATCCTTGGCGGCAAAGCTGATCCAAACGGCAATGCATACGAGGAAGTTGCAGCAGATGCCGCGGATGAACGCGTCGGAGAATGACATGCCCACTTTTGCGGATGCCGCGGAAGCCATAGCCTCGGCAAGACCGTTTCCGAAAAGCGAAGCGGTGTGTCCGTAGACAACGAGGAAAGCAACGATGACCGCTCCGATAAGGTTGCCGATATATACCAAGATCCAGTTTCTGATCATTCCGCCGAAGGTCGCTTCCTTGGAAAGCACGCTGATTATAATAAGGTTATTGCCTGTAAAGAGCTCGCTTCCGGCCAGTAGGACCATGGCAAGGCCGACCGGGAACACACATGCACCGAGGAACTTGCCGGCAGACCCGGCCACATTAACGGCGGCGGTCGTCGCGCCGACACCGGCCAAGGCTATAAAAGCTCCGGCGAGCATGCCCAATACCAAAAGCTTAAGTGCGCTCTGCTGAGTTTTGGATTTGCCGATGGCAATATAGTTTTTTGCCACTTCTGCAGGAGAATTCATTTTGCGGTACACTCCCTTGATTTGAATTAACGCCTTATACTTTATTATTTTCGATTGCCTTTGTCAAGGCGAATTATTGCATCATTCGACACTTTCATGTATAATTACCGCATTGCGGCGGCCGGCGGCAAGGCCGTATGTGATATCCGCACAACTAAAGTCGAGGTGGCGAAAATTGGAAAACAGTAAGGCTCATACATCGCTTAAAAGGACCCTTCTTCTCATTTCAATAATAAATATGCCCACGCTCGCTCTGTCTCCGGCGACGCAGCAGATAAGCGAACACTTTTCCAAGCCGCTCGCGTCCGTTCAGACCGCTATTTCTACCATCAACTTTGTTCAGATCGGCGTTGCGCTGCTGCTTATGATACTGATAAACAGGGGCATTGCGACCAAAAAGAAAGCCGTTATATTCGGGCAGTGCTTTTACGGTCTGACTGCTCTTTTTGCGGTGCTGTTTCATAAAAGCTATCCTTCGGTATGGTGTCTTTCCGTGCTCACAGGCTGCGCCTCCGGCTCATTTGTGACAAACTCCTTCGGGCTTATGTTTGATAATTTCGGCGATGAGGAGCGCCGCGGCATGGCGGGGTATCAGACCTCGTTCATCAATTTGGGCGGCATACTCATGTCCCTTGCCGGAGGTCTTCTCGCCGCGTATATGTGGTACGGCGGATATCTCGTTTTTTCGATAGGCATCGTTTTTGCCATCATATGCGCGTTCACTCTTCCGTCATATAAAACGCCCGCGAAAGCACAGGGTGAAAAGCGGACAAAAATCAGGGGCAAGGTCTTTTATTACGCCGCTCTTACGATGCTTTTCATGATAATCTATTCTTCATGCGGGGCAAATATATCCACGCACCTCAGCGGCCATTTTGAAAACTATTCAAAATACGCCGGTATATGTTCCTCGGTACAGATGGCCGGCGGAGCGGTAATGGGCTTTGTTTTCCCGAAGCTGTCGGCAAAGCTCAAAGACTATATTATGGCGCTCGCCTGTCTTCTGCTGTTTTCCGGTATGCTTCTTTTGAGCTTCTGCGCTTCTTCCCTGCCTTTTGCGATGCTTGCCATGTTCGTCTGCGGCGGGAGCATGAGCCTGTTTATGCCCTTTGCCACTTACGGAGTATCTCAGTATTCCGATCCCGGAAATTCTTCGATAACGTCATTTATCATTTCAAGCATCGCGCCCAGCGCCGGCGGCTTCCTCAGTCCGCTTATAATAACGAACATAACCAATGCGATACGCAGCGGCTCAACGGTATTCCGTTACCGCTTCACCGCGGCTTCCGCCCTCGCCGTAGGAGCGGCGATCTTTGCAATAACTCTGCTCACTGCGCAAAAGAAAAAAGCATGAAAATCCGCTTTAACGGCGCCGCCGGTCATCGAAACGACCGGCGGCGTATCTTTATTGTTTTTTGTATCTTGATGTGTTTATTCTTTTTTGCAGTTCTTCGCAATACAGCTCTTCGTTGACGGGAAGCTCTACCGTACGGCCGAGCCACGAGGAAAGATAGATCGCATTGGAGATCATGAGACTGTTCAGCCCTTCCTCTCCTTCCGCCGTCATTTTCCCGCCTCTGAGTATGTGCGCCGCAAAAGCGTTGAGCACCCCGACATGCTGGGGATTATCGCCCTGCAATTCGATCTCCCGTACCGTGGGCGTCTGGCGCGAGAAGGCTCCCTGCGCTTTCGCGGAAAAAACGGGCTCCGGCTCGGGCAGCTCCCAAAGGAGAAGTCTGCCGTTTTCCGCAAGAAGCTTTCCTCGGTCCATGGTTATCTCGAAGCGGTTCGTGCCGGGATCGTCCCCCGTCGAGGCAATGAAAACGCCGGTTCCGCCTCCCGGATATTCCACATACGCGGTAACGTCGTCCTCGGTCTCGATATCGTGCCACTTTCCGCAATGCATGTGCGCGTCGACCCTGTCCGGCATTCCGCATATCCACTGCCACAGATCAAGCTGATGGGGACACTGGTTAAGCAATACGCCGCCCCCGTCTCCGGCCCAGGTGGCGCGCCAATCGCCGGAATCGTAGTAGGCCTGCGGACGGTACCAATCCGTCACGATCCAGTTGCTTCGTCTTATTCTCCCGTATTCTCCGCTCTGCACTATCCTCCGCATCTCTCTGTACATGGGATTTGTACGCTGATTGAACATGACTCCGAAAGCCGCATTGCTTTTTTTTGCCGCGGCCAGCATTTCGCGGGCCTGAGCCGTATATACGCATATCGGCTTTTCGACCATGACATGTATGCCCCGCTCAAGACACGCTGTCGTATATGAAGGATGATCATAGTGCGGTACGGCAACGATGCATGCTTCGATAAGTCCGCTCGCAAGCATTGCTCCGGCGTCCGAAAACAGCTTGACGCTTTCGGGATACTCGCTCTTTGCCTTTTCCAGCCGCTCCGGTCTGACGTCCGCCGCAGCAGTCAGCTCGATCTCCGGACATTGTCCGGAAAGAATATTGCGCGCATGACCGGAGCCCATGTTTCCAAGACCTATTATCCCGATTTTTATTTTTCTTTCCATCATCGTTTCTCCCGTTTTTATTTATTTGCCTTCTTCGCCGAGAGTCACCCATTTTACTACGTAATCGGCAAAACGTTTTACGGCGGGCGCCGCTTTTCCGGAACGCGCAACGGCCATGCCGATGGTCCTTTTTGCTTCGGGAACAAGCTCCGAGATACGTATATTGTCGTGTCTCCCCTTAAGCAGCAGTTCCGGCATTATGCTTATCCCGAGGCCCTGTTCGACCATTGCTATGATCGCATAATCGTCCTTTGTCGAGAATTTTATGTTCGGTTTTACGCCTGCCGCTTCAAGCGCGCGCCTTGCGTCATGGTCGGAGCTTTCCAGCAGGCTGATAAAAGGCTCGTCGGCACAAAGTGCCAGCGGGAATTTCGGATAACCCGCGTACTTGTGGTCCGGAGGCAATATCGCAAAAAGACGGTCCGTCATAAGGGGTACGCATTCGCATTTGAGATGTATGGGCATGCTGACGAAGCCTATGTCGATACTGCCCTCGGCAAGCCACTGTTCAACATCGTGATAGTCTCCGTTCAGAAGCTTAAGATCAACGTCGGGATAGTCATGCTGAAACTTCTTGATCACCCCGGGCAGCCAATGTACCGCGACGCTCGTAAAAGCTCCTACTCTTACACTGCCGGCGTCAAGACCGCGAACGGAAGCGGATATCTGATTGAACTGCTCCATACCGCTGAGTATTTGACGGACTGCGGGCAAAAGACGCGCGCCCTCCTCCGTAAGCTTTACGCCCGCTCTGCTGCGTATGAGCACGGAAAACCCGCATTCTTTTTCAAGCACGCTTATGCAGTGGCTGACAGCGGATTGGGTACAGGAAAGGGCGTCGGCTGCGAGAGTAAGGCTGCCGAGCTCTACGACCTTCGCAAAAGCTTCATATTTTGAAATCGGCACTTAAATCACCTTTACATGAAAAAATCTCATGATTTCATTAATTTCATTAAAGCTTTTTATATGATAACGCTTTTTTTGCTTTTTTTCAATAAAAAGATGATGATTGAATGCGCATCGTGCAAAACGGCAATGTTATAATCTGACATAAACAATTTAATGAAAGGGTTTTTTTCATGAATTTAGGCGTACTATTGGCTTTTATCATTTATTTTGTGATGATGCTGCTTATAGGCTTCCATTTCTTCAGGCGCTCAACGGGGAACGACGATACGCAGTATTTCCTCGGCGGACGTTCCATGGGGCCGTGGGTCACCGCAATGAGCGCACAGGCTTCGGATATGTCCGGCTGGCTGCTTATGGGTTTCCCGGGAAGTCTTATAGCTTTCGGCATGGGTCAGATATGGATAGGCATAGGTCTTGCATTAGGCACCATTGCCAACTGGCTCATCGTTGCAAAACGTCTTCGCCGCTTCAGCAAAGCGTCGGGTGACGCCATAACGCTTCCTCAGTATCTTACCAACCGCTTCGCCTCACAAAGTCCCGCTCTCAAAATAGTCTGCGCGGTGATTTTCCTTATAAGCTTTACGGTCTATGTTGCCTCGGCGTTTGTGGCCGGCGAAACCGTACTTTGCTCGGTGGTGCCCTGGTTTGCCGACGGACATCAGTCGATAGCTCTTCTTGTTTTTGCCGCCATCATCCTCCTCTATACATTCCTGGGCGGGTTCAAAGCCGTATGCTGGACGGACTTTATTCAGGGTCTGCTCATGCTTGCCGCGCTTCTTGTAGTACCTATCGTCATGGCGGTCACGGGCGATTTTGACAAAAGCTTTTACGGTGCTTTTGCGGACAGGGTCACCGCATTCAACACAAATCCCTTTACAGCCGATTGGACCGATATCGTTACCGGTCTTGCATGGGGACTCGGATACTTCGGCATGCCCCACATCCTTGTTCGCTTCATGGCAATAAAGAAGCCGTCGATGATGAAGAAATCGGCTGTCGTGGCAATAATATGGGTCATTCTTACTCTCGGAGCCGCCGCTGCCGTAGCCATACTCGGACGTACTTACATCCTCAGCAACGGCACGGCCATGGCGGAGGCCCTGCTTCCCGATGCCAGAAAGTCCGTTTTCATCGCAGCGGTCACCGATATTTTCCCCGGCTTCTTAGCGGGCATCCTGCTGGCCGCGATAGTAGCCGCCGCAATGAGCACGGCGGATTCCCAGCTTCTTGTTGCGTCCTCGTCCTTTACAAGCGATCTTTATAAGCCGCTGATACGCGGGAACAAGGCAAGCGCGAAGGAACTCGGCTGGATAGGCCGCGTCGTCGTTGCGGTCATTGCCGTCGTCGCATATCTTATCGCGTCCAGCGGCAGCGAATGGGCAAGCGACATAATGGCCATGGTGGAAAACGCATGGGGTCTTTTCGGCGCCGCATTCGGCCCGGTGATCATCCTCTCGCTGTTCTGGAAGCGCTTTAACTACGCAGGCGCGGTCACGGGCATAATCGCAGGCGCGGCAGTGGATATCGTATGGCTCCTGTTCCTTACCTCCAAGACGAACATATATGAGATACTGCCCGGTTTTGTCGTCGGCCTTATCGCCGCCGTTGCGGCTACGCTCGCAACAAAGGCGCCTTCGGCCGAGGTCGAAAAGATATTTGCGGAAGCGACCGCGGCAGACATAGACGACTGAAAAGCTATTTAAGATATTTTCTCCTTTTATACATGTTCTCCTTTTGTTTGCTGTAACGGAAAACCGCCGAAGAGAAATTCTTCGGCGGTTTTTCGTTACTCTTTTCCGAGGTCACGGTTTTATTTATTTGAAATACTCCACGGCGGAACGGAACATTCCGATATCGTAGTTTCCCCGAACGTTCCTGTAAAGATCGCTGCCGATACGCTCGCAGTGTCCCATCTTTCCCATAACACGCCCGTCGGGAGAACAAATCCCTTCAATGGCGTAAACGGAGTTGTTGGGGTTGAAGTGAACATCCATGCTCGCAGCGCCGTTAAGATCGGCATAGCGGGTCACGATCTGTCCGTTGGCCGCCAGCTCGGAAACAAGGCTGTCATTTGCGATAAATCTGCCTTCGCCATGGGATATAGCCACGGAATATACTTCTCCTACCTCCGCGTTCATCAGCCAGGGCGACTTATTTGACACGACTCTTGTATTTACTATACGCGACTGATGACGGCCTATGGTATTGAAGGTCAGCGTCGGACAGCTTTCATCGGCTTCGATTATACGTCCGTACGGTACAAGGCCGAGCTTGACAAGAGCCTGGAAACCGTTGCATATCCCGCATACGAGTCCCAGCCTTTTGTCGATCAGTTCGGTGAGCGCGTCGCTTACCTCTCCGCTGCGCAGAAATGCGGCTATAAATTTGCCCGATCCGTCCGGCTCGTCGCCCGCGGAGAAACCGCCGGGCACAAAAAGGATCTGTGAATTATTCAAAGCCTGCGCGAACTGCCTGACGGATTCTCCGATAGACGCTGCGCTGAGATTGTTTATAACGAAGATTTCGGGTATCGCGCCGGCATCGGCAAAGGCTTTTGCGCTGTCACATTCACAGTTCGTTCCCGGAAAAACCGGTATCAGCACTCTCGGCTCGGCGGAGCGCAGCAGCGGAGACGGCCGCTGAGACGCTTTATACTCGGCTATCGATCCCGCTGCCCCGTCCTGAGCTATATTGCAGGCGAAAACCGGCT
>JAGDDB010000107.1 GCA_017958265.1 Oscillospiraceae bacterium
CATCATCGACGGCATCAGAATGCGCTGCGGATGGATAGCGCCCGTCAGCGTATATCCCGGCGAGATGGAGCAGGAGGCGCTTGCGATGCCCGTTCTCCGTCTGCTGAGGGGAGAGCTGACGGCGAGGAAATATACCGGCAAGCCCGTCTGGTCGGGTTTTGACGGGGTCGAATTCTGATTTCAAAATGGAGGACAGCCGTTTATGAGCATGATAGAGATGATAAAGAACAAGGCCCGCTCCAACGTGATGCGCATTGTCCTGCCCGAGGGGGAGGAGCCGCGCACCATCGCCGCGGCGGGGATAGTGAACTCGGAGGGCCTGGCCCGCCCCGTGCTGCTGGGCAAGCCCGAGGCGATCCGCGACGCTGCTCTCAAGCTTGGCGTTGACCTGAGCGGTATCGAGATCGAGGACCCGGCGGACAGCGCAAAGGCGGAGGACTACGCGAAGAAGCTGTACGAACTGCGCAAAGCCAAGGGCGTCACCGAACAGGACGCCGTTAAGCTGGCGGCCGATCCCATGTACTACGGCATAATGATGGTGAAGCTGGGGGACGCCGACGGACTGGTGTCCGGCGCGGCGCACACCACGGGAGATATGCTCCGGCCCGCTCTCCAGATAATAGGGACAAAGCCCGGCACAAAGCTCGTATCCTCCTCCTTCCTGATGGACTGCCCCAACAAGGAGCTGGGCGAGAACGGCATTCTGGTATATGCCGACTGCGTCGTCATCCCCTGTCCCACGGCAGAGGAACTGGCCAATATCGCAGTGTCCGCGGCGGAGACGGCCCGGGTGCTGTGCGGCATCGACGAGCCCAGGGTGGCGCTCCTGTCATTCTCCACCAAGGGCAGCGCCGAGCATGAGCTGGTGACCAAGGTCCGTCAGGCAACTGAGATGGCCCACGCTCTCGCGCCGGACCTTCTTCTGGACGGCGAGCTGCAGCTTGACGCCGCTCTCGTCCCCGAGGTGGCCGCCTCCAAGGCAAAGGGAAGCCCCATAGGCGGCAGAGCCAATGTGCTCATATTCCCCGACCTTCAGGCAGGCAACATCGGCTACAAGCTGACCCAGCGTATCGGCGGCGCGGAGGCCTTTGCCGTTCTCCAGGGACTGGCAAAGCCCTGCAACGATCTCTCCCGCGGCTGCTCGGTGGAGGATATCGTCAATACCATCTCCATCACCGCCGTGCAGGCGCAGTAAAACCGCGCTTTTCCCAAAGACGTTATCCGGCGAAAAGCATCATTTTTCGCACCGGCTTATGGCTGCGGAGGCATCCGACGCAAGCGGCAAACATTTATTCTGTCAAAACGCGACACGTTTTCCATAAAAGCACGGTTTCTCTGATAGAAGCCGTGCTTCTCTTTTTGCCGTCGGAAGCCCTTGATTTTCGAGCGATAAATGGCCTTCTGTCACACGATCATGCCGCTCGGCGAAACGATGCGGGCCGTACCGGGAGAATAGAGTTCGGCATAAAAGGGAAAAGGTATTGACATATTATATCGCGTGCGATATAATACAGAAAACAAGTCGCATGCGATATAATTCGGAGGGCATGATGATGGATGACAAATATGCTGCCTTGAGACTGAATAACCAGCTGTGCTTCCCGTTGTACGCCGTTTCGAACATGATCACCAGGAAATACAAGCCCCTGCTCGACAAGCTCGATCTGACCTATACCCAGTACATCGTCATGATGGTCTTGTGGGAGAAAAAGCAGGTCAACGAGAAGTTCCTGTGCCGGGCGCTTTTCCTGAAGTCGAATACGGTGACGCCTCTCTTAAAAAAGCTGGAGGCCAAGGGTTATATCAGAAAGGCAAAAGACGCAAGCGATGAACGCAATCTTGTGATCACTCTGACGGAAGCCGGAGAAAAACTGCGCGACGACGCCCTGTGCGTTCCGGAGACGATCGCGCAGGAATTTCACCTGGCGCCGGAGGAAGCGATGGGCCTGTATCAGATCCTGTACAAGATGCTC
>JAGDDB010000108.1 GCA_017958265.1 Oscillospiraceae bacterium
GCGATCTCGGTGCTCAGCGGCAGGGAAAAGCTGGAGGGCAGCCGTGGCAATGTGGACACGAGACCTCTCGACAGCCTTGAATACGAGCTGGGCAAGGCCAGGTACATAAAGGCTTTTGAGCTTATCTGCGCTCTGCCGGGGATGCCCGCGGTGTACTACGGCGACGAGGCGGGCATGACCGGAGCGGACGACCCCTACTGCCGGGGCACGTATCCCTGGGGCAGGGAAGACAGGGATCTTCAGGCGGAGATACGGCGCATCATCCGGGCGCGCAACTCATCACCCGTGCTCAAATCGGGGGAAGCGGGCGTGCGGGCACTGGACGACAGCCGGCTGGAGATAGTCAGAAAGCTGGACGGGGAGACAGTCAGCGTCGTGATAGACAACCGGGTCTAGTATCCGGGCGGCACCGCAGACAGAAAGGCAGATCCCATGAAGATCAGGCGTTTGAACGAGGACAAGTACATAGCTCTGGACGACGACGGGCGCGAGATAGGCCGCAGCACGGTAAAGCTCAAGCGGCTGGACCGGATATTTCCCGATTGCCCGGGGCAGATCTCCATACACGTGACCGCGGACGACGAGTGCCGGGATCTGCTCTACGGCGCGGCGGTCACCCGTGCGCGGCTGCTGCTGGGCCGCCAGCAGGAAAAGACCCGCGTGTACGCCAAAATATCCCCGGAGGACAGGCCCGCGCTGGAGATACTTTCCAGCATGGGTTTCGTGCCCCAGGACGGCATTGCACGCATGACGAGGCAGGTCACGGACGAAAAAATAAGCCTGCAGGCGCCTCCCAACTGCACCATAGTCAGGGACACGCTGGAAGACGACGGGGAGAAGATCCGCTGCTTAAGGCGCTACAACGAGTGCTTCGGTGCGGACAAGGACATAAAGTGGCTGGAGGAACTGACGTCCTACGACGACTTCAGGCGCATACTCATGGTGTCTCCCGAGGACCTGTGCGGGGAGCTCATGGTGTGGAGCAGCGGGGATACGGGCGTGATAGGCATAATCCAGACCGCACGCCGCTGGCGGCGCCGGGGAGTGGCTTCTTACCTTATGGAGGATGCCCGCAAGTACTTTGCCAGCCTGGGCCTTTCCCGTGAGAGCATGGACGTGTGGATGAAGGCGCCCGGCAGCATCCCCCTAGCCCGGAAGGCGGGCTTTGAGAAACGGGAGACTCTGGCGGTGTACCCGGTGCTGAAAGCGTAAAGGCGTCACAAAACGCGAACGCGGACGAATAAAACCAAATATGACAAAGGACGGCGGAAAGATCCGCCGTCCTTTGTGTTTTATCGGTTTTACATCATGCTTCTGTAGAGCGCTTCGATCTCGTCAACGGAAGTGTCGCGGGGATTGCCGGGACGGCAGGCGTCCGCGTAGGCGCTTTCGCTCAGGAACCTGACGTCTTCGTCTTTAAGGATGCCCTTCAGGTCGGCGGGGATGCCAACGTCCTTGCTCAGCTGCTTAACGGCGGCGATGCAGGCTTTGGCGGCCTCGTCATCGTTCATGTAGTTCAGCCCGTCCACGCCCATGGCCTCGGCGATCCTGCGGTACCTTGCGCCCGCGGCGGGAGCGTTGTACTCCAGACCCAGGGGCAGCAGTATGGCGCAGGCCACACCGTGGGGAGTGTCATACAGGGCGGAAAGCCCGTGCGCCATGGAGTGCACGATGCCCAGGCCCACGTTGGAGAAGCCCATGCCCGCGATGTACTGGCCCAGCGCCATGCCTTCGCGGCCGTCGGGATCGTTGTTTACCGCAGCCCTCAGGCTGTGGCTGATAAGGCGGATGGCTTCCAGGTGGAACATGTCGCTGATGGCGCAGTGGCCCTTGGTGATGTAGCCTTCGATAGCGTGGGTGAGGGCGTCCATGCCGGTGGCGGCGGTGAGACCCTTGGGCATGGTGGACATCATGTCGGGATCGACAACGGCGATCTCGGGTATGTCGTTCACGTCCACGCACACGAACTTGCGCTTTTTCTCAACGTCGGTGATGACGTAGTTGATGGTGACCTCGGCGGCGGTGCCGGCGGTCGTCGGGACGGCGATGGTGAAGACGGCGTGGCGCTTCGTCGGCGCGACGCCTTCGAGCGAACGGACGTCCGCGAACTCGGGGTTGGCGACGATGACGCCGATCGCCTTGGCGGTATCCATACTCGAGCCGCCGCCGATGGCGATTATGCAGTCCGCGCCGGAAGCCTTGAACGCCTCGACTCCGCCGACGACATTTTCTATCGTGGGGTTGGGCTTGATGTCGCTGTAAACGGCGTAGGCGAAGCCGGCCTTTTCGAGCAGGTCGGTCACCTTCGCGGTCACGCCGAACTTCAGCAGGTCGGCGTCGGACGTGACGAACGCTTTTTTGAAGCCTCTCGAGGTCAGCTCGGGGACGATGTTTTCGATCGCGCCGTGTCCGTGGTAGGAGATCGTGTTGAGAACTATGCGGTTTGCCATTCGGGGTTCCTCCGTTGTGTTTATTATTTCCGGCGGCAGTCGCCGCCAATATTCTGCGCTGTTTGTATTATATCATACGGAAGCGGGTTTGTAAACGGCGAAGCCGCTACTTCTTCCGCTTCGGGGCGGGGAGTTCGTCGGCGACCGCCTCGGCGGCGCGGCGGACGAGCTCCGCGCCGGCGCCGGAGAAATCGAGCTGTTCCTTCGCGCCGTCGTAGGGAACGGCGCGGCGCACGCCGCATTCCGACTCCGCGAGGATACGCTCCGATGAAGGCGTACGCTTCAGCAACAGGCGGTTGTCGTAAACGCCGCCGACGAGCTTGCCGCGGCAATAGATCATATACTCGCCCATCATCTGACGGTGCGTGATCTCGCCGAGCCCTTCCAGCTTCGCGAGCGCGCGGTCAAGATATTCTTTATCAGACGGCATATCGGCCACCTCCGTTGATCTGCTGTTCGTTACGCGATACGCGCCGCAAGCGCGGCGGCGTTCCGCGGTTTTATTTCAGGGACTTGCCGAATTCATACGCCTCGGCGAGCTCCGCTTCGTGCGAAGCCGCTTCAGCCGGGTCGTTTATGCCGCCGCAGAAAAGCGAGCCGCAAAGCTCCGCTTTCTCAAAGCAGTCCACCCAGCCCCGCAGGCCGTTGACCACCTTTTCCGGCGTGTACGTTTCGTCCTCCGCGGCGGTCGAGAGCATATAGACGCGGCGGAACTTATAATCGGACGAATAGAGCGGATTGAGCCGGTCGAGCAGCGTCTTCATCTGGCCGCTCATCTCGTAATAGTAGATCGGCGTGACGAAAAGAAGCGTTTCCGCCTCCTTCACCTTTTCGGCTATGGCGACGGCGTCGTCCTTCTGCACGCAGCGCTGCGTCTTCTGGCAGGCAAGGCAGCCGACGCAGTAACGGATCTCCTTTCCCTTCAGAGAAATAAGCTCCACCTCGTGCCCCGCATCCTTCGCGCCCGCCGCGGCGCGTTCGGCGAGGATATCGGAATTGCTCCTCGCCCTCAAACTCGTGGTTATGATAAGAACTTTACTCATTGTTTTACCCTCCGTAAGTTATCGTTATCGGTGCGCTTTCGGCGCCGAGCAGCGCGGAAAGCTCCGCGTCCGCGGTTATTCTGCCGAGCCGCGTGTATTCCCAGGTGTTCGAGCCGAAGAAAAGCA
>JAGDDB010000009.1 GCA_017958265.1 Oscillospiraceae bacterium
ACGAAAGGGATGCACTGCGCTTCGCGCACTCGCATAAGCTCGCACGCGCGCTCCGCGAGAGGTATTTTTGCCGAAAAAAGGGTTTCCGGCAAAAATATACATTTAAGTTCAACATCGAAGCAAAGAGCATTAGAGGCAGGGAAATAATTGACATTGTCCCGGCGCGGTGGTAAACTTATTCGTAATATACTAAGGTGCAAAATACGCGCATCGCGCATAAAAAACGGAAAGAGAGGCGGATCGAAATGGACCGGAAAAGCGATTTCTACAGCAGACTTGTCGGAGAGGGCATAACCTTTGACGATGTTCTGCTCGTGCCCGCGGAGAGCGACGTGCTTCCGGCGGACGTTGACCTTGCCACCAGACTGACCGGGAAGATCAAACTGAATATTCCGCTTATCAGTGCCGCCATGGATACCGTAACGGAGGCGAGAATGGCCATCGCCCTGGCGCGGGAAGGCGGCATCGGTATTATCCATAAAAACATGAGCATAGAGATGCAGGCCGAGGAGGTCGACCGGGTGAAGCGTTCGGAGAACGGCGTGATCACAAACCCCTTTTTCCTCGGGCCCGAGAACAGCCTCGGCGAAGCCGACGCGCTCATGTCGAAATACAAGATATCCGGCGTGCCGATAGTGTACAAAAACAAGCTCGTCGGCATAATCACCAACAGGGACATGAAGTTCGAGGAGGACATGACGCGCCTTATAAAGGAGGTCATGACGAGCGAGAACCTCATTACGGCCAAAGAGGGCACCACGCTTGCCGAAGCAAAGCAGATACTGCACCGGCACAAGATAGAAAAGCTGCCCATAGTGGACGATAAGTTCCGGCTCAAGGGACTAATAACCATTAAGGATATCGAAAAGGCCGCGACCTACCCCAATACCGCCCGTGACGATAAGGGCAGACTGCTCGTCGGCGCCGCCATCGGCGTTACGGACGATATACTCGAGCGCACTGCGGCGCTCGTGGAGGCCGGCGTGGACGTGGTCGCGCTCGATTCGGCTCACGGCCATTCCAAAAACATACTGAAATGTCTTGAAAAGGTGAAAGCGAAATATCCTTCGCTCCAGGTAATAGCGGGCAACGTAGCCACCGCGGAGGGGACCAAGGCGCTGATAGACTCCGGAGCCGACTGCGTAAAGGTGGGCATAGGCCCCGGCTCGATATGCACTACGCGCGTCGTATCCGGCATAGGCGTGCCGCAGATAACCGCCGTGGCCGACGCGGCCGAAGAGGCGGCAAAGCACGGTATCCCGGTGATAGCAGACGGCGGCATAAAGTATTCCGGCGATATAGTCAAGGCCATAGCCGCCGGAGCGCACTGCGTGATGATAGGCTCGCTTTTCGCCGGCTGCGAGGAAAGCCCCGGAGACAGCGAGGTGTATCAGGGACGTCAGTTCAAGGTGTACCGCGGCATGGGCTCGCTGGCGGCCATGGCAAAGGGCAGCAAGGACAGGTATTTCCAGCAGGACAACAAAAAGCTCGTTCCGGAGGGCGTCGAAGGCCGCGTGCCTTATAAGGGCAGCCTGTCCGAAACGGTATATCAGATGATGGGCGGTCTCCGCTCCGGTATGGGCTACTGCGGAGCTCACAACATAGAAGAGCTGCGCACGGAGACCAAATTCATCAAGATAACGGGAGCGGGACTCAAGGAGAGCCATCCCCACGATATTTACATCACGAAAGAAGCTCCCAACTACAGCATGAATCCGCAATAAGTACTGTCAGGGCAAATGCCGAGGAGACGGACATGAACGCTGTTGATACTCTGAAAAAATGGATAGACGAAAGCTCGAATATCGTTTTTTTCGGCGGAGCGGGCGTAAGCACGGAGTCGGGCATCCCCGATTTCAGGAGCGTGGACGGCCTGTATAACCTTAAATATGACGAGCCGCCCGAGACCATAATAAGCCACAGCTATTTTATGCGTCATACCGAGAAATTCTATAAGTTTTATCGGGACAAAATGATATATCCCGACGCAAAGCCCAACCGCTGTCATACGGCGCTGGCCGAGCTGGAAAAGCGCGGAAAGCTCAGCGCGGTGATCACGCAGAACATCGACGGCCTGCATCAGCTTGCCGGGAGCCGCAACGTTATAGAGCTGCACGGCTCCACACTGCGCAATTACTGCATGAAATGCGGGAAAAAATACGGTGTGGATCACATCATCGCTTCGGACGGCGTGCCCCGCTGCTCCTGCGGCGGCGTCATAAGACCGGATGTGGTGCTGTATGAGGAGGGCCTTGACGACGGGGACATCGAAAAGGCGGTAAGATATATTCGTCACGCGGACATGCTCATCGTGGGCGGCACGTCGCTGACCGTATATCCCGCGGCGGGACTGATAGATTATTACGGCGGGAACAGACTCGTTTTGATAAACAGATCCGAAACGCCCTATGACAACTATGCGGATCTCGTGATCGCGGACAGCATAGGAACGGTGATGGGACAATGCGTGTAAACGTTTTGAACGTAGGCTTTGACGATCTGTCAATGGCCGAAGCAAAGGCCGAGGCGCTCGGACTGATCAGGGACGAAAAGACCGCCTATACCGTTACGCCGAACCCCGAAATAGTCTGGGAGGCAAGAAAAAACAGCGATCTGAAGGCCGCGCTGGACTCTGCGGATCTGGTGATACCGGATGGGATAGGCATCGTCTACGGCGCGGCGATACTCAAAACGCCTCTCAAGGAAAGAGTGCCCGGGATAGAGCTCGGCACGCTGCTTATCGAGGAAATGAGCCGCAGCGGAGGACGGGTGTATCTGCTGGGCTCGAAGCCGGGCGTTGCCGAAAGAGCCGCCGACGAACTGAAAAAGCGTTTCCCCGGGCTTGTGATATGCGGGACGGGGGACGGCTACTTCAAAGACGACGGGCCGGTCATAGAGAAGATAAACGAGCAGCGGCCCGATCTGCTTCTGGTATGCCTGGGTTTTCCGAAGCAGGAAATATGGATGTACCGCTGCCGCGACAGGGTACGGGCCGGAATGATGATGGGCCTGGGCGGCGCCCTCGACGTATTCGCGGGGGACGTCAGGCGCGCTCCGGAAGCCTGGTGCAGGCTGGGCCTGGAATGGCTGTACAGACTGCTTAAACAGCCGTCAAGGATAAAAAGAATGATCAAACTGCCGATATTCCTGCTGGCAGTGATCGCAGAGAGACTGAAAAAGTAAGCGGGGAGCAGCCCGTGCCGGCGGGGGACGGAGGAAATATACCCGGCCGGATCGCGGGAGGATACGATAACAGATGGACGAAATAAAAAAAGAATTTCGCCGCGGCATCCGCAGGCGAATTGCCGAACAGGACGAGGCATATCTTGAAAAAAGCGACGAAAAAATATATGATATCCTGTCTGGGCTTGACGAGATAAAAAACGCAAAGGAAATTTACGCGTATTGGAGCGTGAAAAAAGAGGTCGATACGCACAGACTGATAGACAGTCTGCTGAAAGAGGGCAAAAAGGTCTTCCTGCCGGTATCCGAACCCGGAGGAAGCATGAGCTTTGTCAGGCTGACGGATACCGGGCATATGAGAAACGGCCTGTACGGTCTGCCTGTCCCGCCGGAGGGCGCGGAAGAGGCGGAGCCGGACGAGACGGCCGTTATAATAGTTCCCGCGCTGACTTTTGACGAAAAGGGTTACCGCATGGGTCAGGGCGGAGGCTATTACGACCGTTGGCTTGCCGAATACAAAGTGTTTTCGATCGGGCTTGCCAGAGACGCCCTCATCTGCCCCGAGGTGCCGACCATGCCCCATGACCGCAGGGTGGACTGCGTAGTTTCCGAGAGCGGACCAAAATATTATACACAGGCGTGAACCGCTTTGGACCGGCATCGCCTGTCCGACGGCCGCAAAGTTTAAGCCCGGTTTCGGCGGGCGGAACCGCATTCCCGCTTTCGGCTCCGATAAAGTCCGAAGGACTTTGACGGTGAGCCGACGGGAGATTTCCGAAGAAATCTCCCGTTCGCGGACCGTGCTCAGCAGCCGCAGTTTCCGCCGCAGTTTCCGCCACAGCCGTTGCCGCAGCCGCAGCCGTTGCCCCAGAAGAGAATTATAAGGATCACGAGGATGATCCATATCCAGCAGTTTCCGCCGTTAGAACAAAACATTATTGATTTCCTTTCTCCGCGCGTTAAGATTGACTGCCGCAGGCGCGGAACAAATATCCGGCAGCCGATTTCGGGATAAGGCTTTCGCCTGATCCTTACGGCATATACTATGTGAGATACGGGTAAAGTGTGATGACTGAAAAGTTTATAAAACTTTCGGATTTCCTGAAGATGATCGGGAAAGAAGAGGAGATGGAGGAGCAGACCGCGGCGGAGCGTGACTCCGGCGCGGGTGAAGCGTCCGCCTCCCCGCCTCCCGGCGGCAACGCACCGGAGGAAACGCCGCCGGAGGATATCCGCGAGGAACCGCCGACCGTGGAAAAAATGTCTCCGGAAGACCTGAAGGCCGTGCTGCTGCGCTTCGGATGGCAGGCGCAGAAGGAAGAACC
>JAGDDB010000109.1 GCA_017958265.1 Oscillospiraceae bacterium
AGTCAGGGCGAGACCATGTCGGCGCTTTACCGCATGGCCTTCTCGGGGCATAAACAGGTAGAGATAGGCAGCGGCGACAGGGTCATTTTATCCTCCTCCACGGTCCCGGGCAATGAGATGACCGTAAACCGCATCGTGAACGAGCTGTTCAGACGGGGAGCGGAGGTGCTTTACAGAGAAGCAATGCCCGATTTGCATGTATCCGGTCACGGTTATCAGGAAGAGATGAAAATGATCCTCGCTCTTACTCAGCCGAGATTTTTCATTCCCGTCCACGGCGAGCAGAAGCACCTTCGTGCGCATGCCGAGCTTGCCAAAGCGACCGGCGTTCCCGCAAAAAATATCGTGATATCCGATATCGGAAAGGTGATAGAGCTTACGAAAAAGACCGTGAAGCTCAACGGCACCGTTTCCTCGGGCAGAGTGCTTGTAGACGGCACGGGTATAGGCGATGTGGGCAGCGTGGTCCTGCGCGACAGAAAGCATCTTGCCGAAGACGGCATGATGGTCGTTGTCATGAGCCTCAGCCGTGAGGACAACAGCCTTATTTCCGGACCCGATATCATTACACGCGGCTTCGTATACGTCAAGGAATCGGAAGAACTCATAGACGATATGAGGATGATGGTGATGGACACGCTTGACGCATGCGAAAACAACAATATTACCGACTGGGCGACCATTAAAACGACCATCAAAACGTCGCTGACCTCATATCTGAGAAAAACGACAAAACGTACGCCCATGATACTGCCTGTTATACAGGAGATCTGACGGGGAGGGAGATCATGGGCATTCAGATCTTCGGCAAGTCCAAATGCTTTGATACCGGGAAAGCGGAGCGTTGGTTCAAGGAACGCCGCATAAAGTATCAATACATCGATTTGAAGAAATACGGAATGAGCAGAGGAGAATTTGACAGCGTGAGGGCCTCCGTCGGTCTTGAAAACATGATCAACGACAAAGCGCCCGGAGCGGAGCAGATACGTTACCTTGCGTACGATGAGGATAAGGCCGATAAGCTTTTTGAGCATCAGGAGCTTTTAAAAACGCCCGTGGTCCGCAGCGGAAGAAAAGCGGTAGTCGGCTTTCAGCCGGAGGTCTGGAAAGACTGGGAATGACATAAAAAGGCAGGCAAAAATGAGAAAAGACAAAACAAATTACTATCTTGACAGAGCTGACGCCGTGCTCAGCCGCTCCACCTGTCTCAGACGGCGCTACGGAGCAATAATAGTCAAAAACGACGAGATCGTAGCCACGGGTTATAACGGAGCGCCGCGCGGACGCAAAAACTGCGACGATTTGGGCAGCTGCAAAAGAGAAGTCCTCGAGATACCGAGCGGGGAAAGATATGAGCTGTGCCGATCGGTACACGCGGAGATGAACGCGATCATTTCGGCGGCGCGTGACCAGACTATCGGCTCCGTGCTTTATCTTGTAGGGCGCGATTATAAGACAGACGCGCTTCTGACAAGCACCACGCCCTGTTCGATGTGCCGCAGGGTAATAATAAACGCGGGGATAGAAAAGGTCATTTCCCGCGTCACCGAAACGGAGTATACCGTTACCGATGTACGGGAATGGATAGATAACGACGATACGATGTGAAAAAAAAGAGCATCTCATAATCCGTTGACTGAATTATGAGATGCTTTTTTGAAAATATCGGCGGGTATCGTCATACGTCTTTTTTCACGCATATATCTCCGATGGGACACTGCGAGCATTTCGGACTGCGTGCCGTGCAGTATTTCCGCCCGTGAAGCACCGTTCGATGGCAGAAATCGGAGGATTTTTCCGGGGGAAGTATCTCGGCAAGCTGCCGTTCGACCTTGTAAGGATCTTTTGAGCTCGTCAGCCCCATACGCCATGCCAGACGTATGCAGTGAGTATCGGTAACCACGGCGGGCTTGCCGTAGACGTCGCCTATGATAATATTCGCCGTCTTGCGGCCTACGCCGGGCAAGGTCAAAAGCTGCTCCATCTCTCCCGGCACCCTTCCGCCGAACTTATCGATGAGTATTTTGGCGCAGTCTATCAGGTCTCTGGCCTTGGTGCGGAAAAAACCGCACGGATGTATGATAGCCTCAACGTCCTCGAGCTTTGCCTCCGCAAAGGCTTCGAGCGTGGGATAGCGCGAAAACAGCGACGGCGTAACCTTATTGACCCGCTCGTCGGTACACTGAGCGGCAAGGCGGGTCGCGAAAAGCAGCTGCCAGTCCACAGTATAATCCAGGGAACACAAGGCCTCGGGATATTCCTTTTCAAGGCGCGAGATAAGCTGATCTATGTAGCGCATATTTCCTCCTTTG
This sequence comes from Oscillospiraceae bacterium, assembly GCA_017958265.1. Lineage (GTDB taxonomy): Bacteria > Bacillota > Clostridia > Oscillospirales > Oscillospiraceae > UBA1246. The sequence goes on from JAGDDB010000109.1 coordinate 2,313, forward strand.
TGCCGCGGAGCGGGCACGGCTGCGAAGTTTAACGTACTGCATTGCATATTGTAGCATAATACGACTCTTTTTTCCATATGACCGGAACGGCAGGTGACAAGAATGTATAAACCTTTGGCGGACGATATCCGCCCCTCGTCTTTGGACGACGTGGTAGGGCAGAGGCATATTCTCGGCGAAAACGGGATGCTTCGAAGAATAATCGAAAGCGGCAAATCGCCGAATTTGATTTTTTACGGGCCGTCGGGCACGGGAAAAACGACCGTTGCTTCCATTATCGCAGGAAGCTCAAAACGCGCGCTGTACAAGCTGAATGCCACCCAGGCGGGCACTGCCGATATCAGGGAAATAATCGACAGTGTAGACACTCTGATCGCTCCGGAGGGCGTTCTGCTGTATTTGGATGAGATACAGTATTTCAACAAGAAGCAGCAGCAGTCATTGCTGGAATATATAGAAAACGGAAAGATCAGCCTGATCGCATCCACGACCGAAAATCCCTATTTTTATATTTACGGAGCCATACTGAGCCGGTGCACCGTATTTGAATTCAAAGCCGTAGAACCCGAGGAGCTGCGTCCGGCAGTAATAAGGGCTTTTGATATCCTTCGGGAGAGAACGGGGCTGAAAGCGGAAGCGGACGAGGGCGTGATCAGACGTATATGCCTCGGCAGCGGCGGAGACGTCCGAAAGGCGATAAACACCGCCGAAATGCTTTTCTACGCCGGGAAAAACGACGGGGAAATAATACATATCTCCGAAGAAGACGCGGATATGCTTTCGCAGAAAAGCTCCATGCATTATGATCGCGACGGAGACGGTCATTACGACATCCTCTCCGCTTTTCAAAAATCCATAAGAGGCAGCGACCCCGACGCAGGCCTGCACTATCTTGCGAGACTGCTCGAGGCGGGAGATATGATTTCCGCCTGCCGGAGACTGCTCGTTATCGCAGCGGAGGACGTCGGCCTTGCTTATCCGCAGGCGATAGCCATAGTCAAGGCCTGTGTCGACAGCGCTCTTCAGCTCGGACTGCCCGAGGCGCGCATCCCTTTAGCCGACGCAGTCATTCTGCTCGCTACGGCTCCCAAATCCAATTCCGGCGTTGTGGCGATAGACAAAGCCGCCGCGGATATCCGAAAAGGGAAGATAGGGGAGATACCGAGACATTTGAAAAACGTACATGCCGACGGAGCCGAAACGGGAGCGATCGAAAGCTATAAGTATGCCCACAGCTACGAAAACCATTGGGTAGAGCAGCAGTATCTGCCCGACGTTCTCAAGGACGCAAAGTACTATGAATACGGGGAAAACAAAACGGAGCAGGCGGCCATGGCCTACTGGAGCAGGATCAAAAAATGAACGAGCTTACCGACGGCATACGCTTTATAAAAGGCATAGGTGAGGCCAGAGCAAAAGCTTTGGAAAAGCTTGATATCTTCACGCTTTATGACCTGGTGTCTTATTTCCCGCGTGATTATGAGGACAGGAGCGCGGTAAAATATATCGCCGACGTCACGGACGGCGAAAGCTGCTGTGTCAAGGCGACGGTCGCCACCGCTCCGACTTTGGCGCGCATACGCAAAGGGATGGAGCTTGTCAAGTTTCGCATAGCCGACGAAAGCGGCGCGGCAAATGTGACCTTCTTCAATCAAAGCTATGTGAAAAGAAATATAGTGCGAGGAGGAGTATATACCTTCTACGGCAGATTTTCGCGCATGGGCTTTCATCTTGAACTGAACAATCCCGTATATGAAAAAGAAAACGCCGGCAGCGTGAATACAGGGCGGATAGTACCCGTATACCGCCTTACTTCGGGCATAAGCCGTAATGTTCTTTCAAACGCGATCGAACAGGGTCTGAAAGCGGCCGACGGACTACTCAAAGGCGTTCTTCCGGAGTATATTGAAAAAAAATACGGCTTTATAAGCTCACAGCAGGCCTACCGTGCCATTCATTTCCCGAAAGATATGGCCGAGGCTTTTATGAACGCGGGGCATCGGCTTACTGAATGGCGCTTCTCGGCCGGGCTAGCTGGTGCCGATGAAACTTTGAGCTACATCCTAGGCTGGTA
>JAGDDB010000110.1 GCA_017958265.1 Oscillospiraceae bacterium
CTGTATCAGGCTTTTCTCAACGGAGAGGAGCACCTTTCGCGCATAGCCCACATCACCACTCGTGCCGGCTATGTGCACTATAGGCTCACCGGCGTGAACGCCGTGGGCGTGGGCGAGGCCTCGGGCATGATGCCCGTGGACAAAAACGGGGATTTCGACGGCGGGATGATCGCCCTCTTCGATGAGCTGACGCGCGAGGGCGGACTGCCGCCTCTGCGCAGTCTGCTGCCGAAAGTGCTTTCCGCGGGAGAAAACGCGGGATACCTCACTCAGAGCGGCTCCCGGCTGCTCGGGGGACTGCTCAGGCCCGGCATACCCTTCGCCCCGCCGGAGGGCGACGCCGGCACCGGCATGGCCGCGACCAACTGTGTCGCCCCGCGCACGGGCAACGTATCCGCGGGCACGTCCATTTTTTCCATGATCGTGCTGGACCGTCCCATGAAGGGCTATTATCCCGAAATAGACATCGTCGCCACGCCTGCGGGCCGCCCCGTCGCCATGGTGCACTGCGGCAACTGCAGCGGCGACATTAACGCCTGGTCCGGTATATTCCGCGAGGCCGCCGAGCTGTTCGGCGGCGATACCGAAAAGCTGTATGAGCTGCTTTTCCGCAAAAGTCTTGAGGGCGACGCGGACTGCGGCGGCATAGTGGTATTCAACTATCTTGCCGGCGAAAGCATCACGGGGCTGGACGAGGGCCGTCCGATGGTGCTCCGCAGGCCCGATTCATCCTTTACCCTGGCAAACTTCATGCGCGCTCAGCTTTATTCCTCTATGGCCACGCTGCGCATAGGCATGGACATACTTACCCGCGAGGGCGTGGAAATAGACTCGCTCACGGCCCACGGAGGTCTTTTCAAAACTCCGGGCGTAGCTCAGCGTTTTCTTGCCGCGGCCTGCCGGGTGCCCGTGCTGTGTCTCGACACGGCCGCGGAGGGCGGGCCCTACGGCATGGCGCTGATGGCGGACTATATGACGCGCTCCGCCGGCAAGGAAAGCCTCGAAGACTTCCTCGCAAGGCATTTCGAAGGCGAGGGCGCGCATATCCTGCAGCCCGACGCCGGCGACGCCGCGGGGTTTGACGCTTTCCTCCTTCGCTACAAAAACGCTTTGGCGGCCGAACGCGCCGCCGCAGACAACCTTTAAAAAACGGGAGGCCGGATATGAAAAAGGATTATGTATTTTACTTCATCGTTGGCACGCAGGATCTTTACGGTCCCGAGGTTTTGAGGACCGTTGCCGAGCGCGCCGAAGAAATGGCCGCGGAGCTGTCCTCCCACCTGCCCTATCCCCTCATGTTCACCGGCGCGGCAAGCTCCGACGAGGAAATTTGCGCCGTGATGCGCAGGGCGAACGCCGATCCTCTCTGCGCCGGAATAGTCACCTGGTGCCACACCTTCTCCCCGGGCAAAATGTGGCTCAACGGACTTTCCGACCTGCGCAAGCCCTACTGCCATTTTGCCACGCAGTATAACGAAGCGATACCCGGCGAAGAGATAGACATGGATTTCATGAATCTCAACCAGGCCGCTCACGGCGACAGGGAGCACGGCTTCACTGCCGCCCGTCTGCGTATCCCCCGCAAGATAATAGCCGGCTACTGGAAGGATGAGAACGCTCGCTCACGGCTCGGCGAATGGATGCGCACCGCCGTAGGCGCAGCCGTATCGCGGGAAATGAAGGTGATGCGCTTCGGCGACAACATGCGCTGGGTCGCCGTTACCGAGGGCGACAAGATCGAGGCTCAGATACGCCTCGGCTGGCGCGTGAACACCAACGCCGTCGGCGACCTTGCCGCGGAGATGAAAGCCGTTACCGAAAGCGAGATCGACGCTCTCATGGAGCAGTATCTTTCTCTCTATGAGCTCGATACCGACGACCTTGCCGCGGTGCGCTATCAGGCCCGCGAGGAGACGGCCATAAAGCGCATGCTCGACGCGGAGGGCTGCATGGCCTTTTCCGACACCTTCCAGGACCTCTACGGCCTCGAGCAGCTTCCCGGGCTCGCCGCGCAGCACCTTATGTATTTGGGCTACGGCTTTGCCGGCGAGGGCGACTGGAAAACCGCGGCGCTCACCGCCGTCATGAAGGCCATGGGCAGCGAGGGCGCCTCCGGCTTCATGGAGGACTATACCTATCATCTTGTGTCCGGAAACGAATACAGCCTCGGCGCGCACATGCTTGAGGTCTGCCCCAGCCTTGCCGCCGGCCGTCCGCGCATACAGACCCATCCTCTGTCCATAGGCATGAACGAAAAAGACCCCGCGCGCCTTGTCTTCGACGGACGCGAGGGCCCCGCTCTCGTGGCGACACTTATCGATATGGGCGGCAGGATGCGCCTGATAGCTCAGGACATAGAATGTGTCAAGCCCATCATGCCCATGCCCAAACTGCCCGTCGCCCGCGTGATGTGGCGCGTACTGCCCGATCTGCAGACCGGCGTGGAATGCTGGATAACCGCGGGCGGCTCTCACCACACCGTGCTGAGCTACGACGTATCCGCCGGGCAGCTCAGGGACTGGGCCCGCATCATGGGCATAGAATTTGTGCATATCACTCCCGATACCCGTCCCGACAGGCTGGACGATGAGCTGTTCCTGCGCGACCTTGCCTGGAAGCTGAGGTGAGCAAAGTGCTGGAAGAGCTGAAGCAGCGCGTACTCAAAGCCAATCTCCTGCTGCCCGAATATGATCTTGCGCCCTTTACCTGGGGCAATGTCTCGGGCATAGACAGGCAGCGCGGCCTTATCGTTATAAAACCCTCCGGAGTGGAATATTCCGAAATGACCGCCGATATGATGACGGTCGTGGATATGGACGGCAGAGTGGTCGAAGGGAAATACCGCCCCTCCAGCGACACGCCCACGCATATCGAGCTGTACCGCGCTTTTCCCGAGGCAGGCGGCGCGGTGCATACTCACTCGCGCTGGGCGACGGTATTCGCTCAGGCCGGTCGGGACATACCCGCTCTCGGCACCACCCACGCCGATCAGTTTTTCGGAGCCGTGCCCTGTACCCGCGCCATGACCGACGCGGAGATAAACGGCGAATATGAGCGCGAAACGGGCCGCGTCATCGCGGAGACCTTCCTCGATAAGGATCCCGCCTCTCTCTGCGCGGTGCTCGTCAGGAGCCACGGTCCCTTTGCCTGGGGCAGGGATCCTCTTGCGGCCGTGATGAACGCCGCCGTTCTGGAACAGGTCGCCTTCATGGCTTACAATACCCTTGCCCTGGCCCCCGATACCGAACCGATAAGCCCCGCCCTGCTTTCAAGACACTACCTGAGACAGCACGGCCCCGGGGCGTCATACGGGCAGAAATAACGGCGACGGCAAATTTTCGCGCCGCGATCCGAACGGATCGCGGCGCGCGTATGTTGTTGCTCGCAGTCGGCGTGTGACAGCGGGGCCGGTCCTGTGTGTTCTTCGTTTTCAGGCATGGGATAAATCTGTTGACCGGCATGCGGTTTTTCCCGATCTGCATGCTCGGCTTACCGGCGCGCAGTCTTTTTTCGGGAAAAACGGGCGCTGTTGAGGTGAACACATAGTGAACCCATAGAACACAGCATGAAGTCAGGCCGCCCTGCGGGACAGGGGACTGTCCCCTGTGCTGTGTCCCCTGTGCTGTGTTTTTCAAGCTGCACCACGCCACTTTTTTGCGTCATAGAACGCCTTGGCGAGATAAGCGCGGAAACCGGGAGTCGGCACTTTACGTCCCGGTTTTTTGCGCAGCACAAAGCCGGGCTTGGTTTTTGTTGCCTTTTTTCTTAATTTGGGATGTGGAAACCGTCCCCTGTGCATTCC
>JAGDDB010000111.1 GCA_017958265.1 Oscillospiraceae bacterium
GCAGCGCGCCTCAGACGTGGCGCTCGACGTCACGATGGAATATCTGAAAAGCCTGTAAAAAACACGGAACCCCGGGAGCGATTCGCTCCCGGGGTTCAATGATAAAAAGGGTGTGGAAAACAGTGTTTTCCACACCCCAACCCGCGTTTGCCGTGTGATCCCAAATATAACCTGCACGAAAAGCAGGTGGGTCGCCTCCCCGCTGGTTCCTTGCTTCCAACGTCCAAAGACGGTACAAGCCGCTCCGGGAGGCCTGCAATCCACAGCGGGAGTTGATCCGGCGTCCCTTATAAGTGATGTGGGTCTAAATGGGATCTAAGCAGGTCCTGCTCCACGCACACCGCAGGACACGGGTCATTCTTCCTCTTCCGACTCGAGGATCTGCATATAGGTCTCATAGACCAGATCCAGCTCGTCGTCATCATCGATGGAGGCGTAGACCTCCATGCCGTCCTCCTCCTCGATGCGGAGCAGAATGATGCCGTAATCGGGATCGGTCTCCTCCATATCGGCGGGAAGCGCGGCCAGATATTCCTGATCGTTCACCTCAAAAGAGCCGAGCACCTCGAGATCGAAGGTGTCGCCGTTTTCGTCCTCAATGGTCAAAAGGTCCATGCCGAGATCTTCATCCATAGCACAGTCTCCTTCCTGTTCTTTGGTGGTTTTATTTTACCGCAATCAAAGGCAGAAAGCAAGAGAATTCAGAAGATTTCAGGAATCAGCCGCTGAAGTCCTCGAGCAGGAGAATCAGCTGCTCGCGGCTGCCGACGGTGAGCCCGTTTTCGAGCAGGCGCTGGTCGGCGCGGCGCAGCGAATCGGTGCGGATGGCGGTGATCTGCACGGGCTCGCGCGTCTGGCTCGGCGCGAAGACGCTCACATATCCCCGGTAGTCCCGGAGAACAAACTGCGCCTCGGCGCCGTCATAGCTCACAGGCGCCGCCTCCGGGCGGCGGAAGCTGCGCGCGCACAGGACCGCGCAGAGGATCGCAAGGGCAGCGAGCACGCCGACGGCGGACGCTTTCAAAACCGGATTTCGCATGATGAACCGCTCCTTTTGGGGCTTAGTTTGCCCAAATCCTGAAAATGCGATTCATATTTACGGAAATACGGCAAAAGCGGTTGTGCGCCGTTGACAATCTGTGGTATACTGATTTGAGTATCCTGGCATTTTTACGCAAGGGAGGTGTCTGCACACCGATGGCATCCAGAGGCAAGAAAAGCAGGGTCCGCTCCGTGGCTGACGGAACGGCCAGCGCGACCGCCAGCGTCGCCGGGTCGATTCTCCGCACCATCGGCACGATCTTTCTGATCTTTATCGTGACGGCGCTGCTGTTCATGTGCATCTTCGCTTACTACGTCAAGACCTGCCTGTCCACCGAGCTGGACGTTCAGCTGGAGGACTTCACCGTTTCGCTCTCGAGCTCGATCCTCTATCAGGACGCGAACGGCGGCTGGCAGAAGCTCGTCGGGCTTTCCAGTCTGGAAAAGCGCGTTTGGGTGGACTATGACGAGATCCCCGAGGATCTGATGCACGCGGCAGTCTCCATCGAGGACCAGCGCTTTTATCAGCACAAGGGC
>JAGDDB010000112.1 GCA_017958265.1 Oscillospiraceae bacterium
CTCCCTCAGCTCGCCCTCTCCGGCGAGTATCAGGCGGAAAGAGCGGTCCTTTATCAGCGCCAAAGAATCCAGAAGGAAGCGGTGGCCTTTGCCCGCGGTTATCCGCGCGGCAAAAAGCAGGGCGAAAACGCCGCGATCTATGCCCAGCTCCCGGCGCACGGCCACGCGGTCGCCGGAATCCCACATGTCGAGATCTACGGCGTTGGGTATCAGCGATATCTTTCCGGCGGGATTGCCGTTGGCGGTAAGCCTGTCGCGTCCGGCAGTGCAGTTGGCGATAATGCGGTACTGCAGGGGAGCGAGCAGACGGTTGCTCATGCGCACGGGAAGAGGATTTTCCGTAAGGATATGGTAGGTGTAGATCACACGCGGGCGGGAATAGAAGAGCCTGGACAGCTGCGCTACGCAGTTTTCGCGCAGATAGTGGGTGTGCACGGCGTCGATATCCCATTCGCGGCAGAGCTTTGCAAGCGTCCGGGCGGCGGAAATGTCATAGGGTCCGCTCATTGCAAGCCGCCGGCAGGGTACGCCCCTGTGCTGCATCCAGTCCAAAAGCGGGCCGGGCTCGTTGCATACGAAAAAGGGGTTTATCCCTTCCGGGCTGAGCTCTTCGACAAGGGTCTGGATATACCGCTCACTGCCGCCGCGTCCGGCATGGTTGAGCAGATAGAGCACATTTACCATCCGTGCTTCTCCTTAGTAAAGAGATGTCGATCTATATTAAAAGAATTATAGCATAACGTGCCGCTCCGATGCAACAAAATGATGAACGACGCTGCCGCGGTACGGTCGGGCAAAAAGAAAGAATTGAAAAATTGGCATTGACAAACCGGGTCAAGTTTGCTATTATGTCTTGCGTTGATGTTGTGCGTTACTGGTGTTACGGGCTGGTGTAGCTCAGTCGGTAGAGCAGCTGATTTGTAATCAGCAGGTCGGGGGTTCAAGTCCGTCCACCAGCTCCACGAATTGCCGAAGGCAATTCGTCACAACTTGATATCAAGTTGAAGCGCACGCTTCGTTTTGAAAAGGAGCCGCAGCGGAGGAAGACGATCCGAAGCTTGCGACGACACATGGGGGTGTTCCCGAGTGGCCAAAGGGGACAGACTGTAAATCTGCTGGCTACGCCTACGGTGGTTCGAATCCACCCGCCCCCACCAGAAAAAAGCACTGCGAAAGCAGTGCTTTTTTCAACGAAATTTGCCCTTCGGGCAAGTGAAATGTGCCTGCGGCACGTGAAATACGCCTGCGCGTGTGAAATTTTCGCTTCGCGAAAGTGGGCAAATTTCATTTCGCCGTGAGACAAAGCCGAACGATTTCATCAACAGCGTGAGCCGTTGATTTCACCTTTTGCCGACAGGCAAGAGATCTCACTAAAGAATTCATGAGTTTGAAGCCATATGTCAAAAGCGCAAATCCCGTCGACGATCGTCGGCGGGATTTGCGTTTTGTATTCTTCATTTTTAAGTTTAAGGAAAGCTGTTCTGCAAAAGCAGACACACCGAAGACTGAATAGTATTTCATCGATGAGAAAAACTATCGTTGCTCCCGAGCGCGATGAAAGGCTTCGTCAAACGCGGCATAAGCAGCGCGATCGTCGATCGAGACGGCCTGTGACCATGCCGCAGTAAAGGCGCCGCCTCGGGAGCGATCAAACCTCTGCCGCCCGGCGGGGCGGGAAATACCGCAAGGAGAAAAGCATGCCTAATCATTTGGTCGGGCAGATGAGCCCGTATTTAGTACAGCATCAAAACAATCCGGTGGATTGGTACCCGTGGGGAGAGGAAGCGTTTCGCAGGGCACGGGCGGAAGACAAGCCTGTCTTTTTGAGCATCGGATACAGTACCTGTCATTGGTGCCATGTGATGGCGCGGGAAAGCTTTGAAGACGACCGGATCGCGGATATCCTGAACGCGCATTTTGTCAGTATCAAGGTGGACCGGGAAGAACGCCCGGATATAGACAGCGTGTATATGGCTGTCTGTCAGGAACTGACGGGCAGCGGCGGGTGGCCCATGAGCATTTTTATGACGGCGGAGAAAAAGCCGTTTTTCGCCGGGACGTATTATCCCCCGCAGAGGCAGTTCGGCAGGCCGGGCTTTGACGAGCTGCTGCTGAAGATAGAAACGATGTGGCGCACCGAACGGGCTCGGCTGCTGCGCTCGGCCGAACTGCTGGCGTCGGACATCGGCAGGGAAAGGGCAGCCGTCTCCGCGGAGGGGCAGGACCCTGTGGGCGAGGCGGCGCAAAGCCTGGCCCGATCCTTTGACCCCGTTTGCGGAGGCTTCGGAAATGCGCCCAAGTTTCCGACGCCGCATAATTTGCTGTTTCTGCTGTATTACGCCGCCGTGTCGGGGCGCGATGCGTACCGGGAAATGGTCGAAACGAGGCTTTTGCAGATGCGCAGGGGCGGCATTTACGATCAGATAGGCTTTGGCTTTTCCCGGTATTCAACCGACCGGTTTTTTCTTGCGCCGCATTTTGAAAAGATGCTTTATGACAACGCGCTTCTCATGATCGCTTATACGGCGGCATACAGGGCGGCGAAACAAACGGTTTTCCTGCGGACGGCCGAAGAAACGGCCGAATTTATCCTGCGGGAAATGACCGCGCCGGAGGGCGGGTTTTACAGCGCGCAGGACGCGGACAGCGCCGGGGAAGAGGGAAAGTACTATACGTTTACTCCGGACGAGGCGCGGGACGTTTTGGGTGATGCTGCCGGGACGCGCTTCAATGAAATGCTGGACATCACCGAAAAAGGTAATTTTCACGGGGTCAATATCCCCAATCGGCTGAAAAGCGGCGAGCTCAACGGGCCGGAGGAAGCGTGGCTGACGAAGATGCGGCTTTACCGCGCCGACAGGATGAAGCTGTCCACCGACGATAAGGTGTTGACTGCCCGGAACGGCATGACCGTCGCGGCATTTTGCATGCTCTTCCGCGTGACGGGGAATACGCGGTATCTGAACGCGGCTGAACGCGCGCAGAAGTATATCGAAAAATATCTGCGGGAAGGCGACGTGATCTTCGCTGCCCGGCGAGGGGACAAACGCGGAGAGAAAGGCTTTTTGGACGACTACGCGTGGTATGCCGCCGCGCTGACGGAATTGTATCTCTCCACGCTGGAGCGGGAATATCTGACTATGGCGGAGAGGGTATTCAACACCGCCTGCGGCTTGTTTGCCGATGCGCGGGGCGGCTTTTTTCAGCGGCCGGCGCGGGACAATGAACTGTTTGTAAACCCCAAAGAGGATCACGACGGCGCCATACCCGGCGGCAACTCGGTCATGGCGTATGCCGCCGTTCGGCTGGCGCAGCTGACGGACGACGAGATAATCGCCCGGGTCGCCGCGGCGCAGACGGATTATCTTTCTTCCCGGGCGGATCACCCGGCGGGGCAGTGCTTTTTCCTGCTGACAAAACTCATCTTCGAGCATCCGCCTGTCCGCATCCGCATAGTCAAAAAAGACGATCAGCCCCTGCCCGCCGAGGCGACAAGACAATTTCTGGCCAACGTGACCGCCGCGCCCCCATCGGAGGAATATCCGCTGCTTAATGACGCCGTTACCTATTATGTATGCCGGGGCAATATCTGTCTGCCTCCGGGCAACGCCGTGCAATGGGAAACGGTATGACAGCCGCAGATCCGGATCCCGCTTTTAACAGGCCGCCGCCCCGCTTTGCGGGGCTTTTTTTCGCGGGCAAATGAGTGTTTGAAATGCTTTTTTGTGTTATCATGAAAAAAACGAATACGACGCCGCTTGGCATTGGAGGGATGAGGTCATATGGAGTACAAAACCGAACAGCTCGTTCTTCGCACGGTTGGCGAGGAGGATCTGAGCGAGGTCATGCGAACATGGCCCTCGGATCACCGCCCGGTCTCCGATGAGGAGGCGGGAAACGCCATAGATCGCATGAGCCGCAGCAGCGAGAAAAATGCCGAGGGAAGCATTTATCATCTCTGCCTTGCGGTATGCGGAAAAGACGATCCTCATACCATAATGGGCTGGTGCGGCCTGGACGGCAGAGCGGACAGCGCCGAGCCCGAGATATTCGTGCTGCTGGACGAGGAATACCGCGGCAAAGGGTACGGGACGCAGTGCGTCGCGGAGCTGCTGAGGATAGCCTCCGAGGAATTTTGCCTTAAAAGAGTCCGCGGCGGATGCGGCAAGGATAATCCCGCCTCGCAGCGCGCAATGGAAAAGGGCGGAATGGTACGCTGCGGCGAAGAGGAAAACGGAGACCCGAGGTATGAGTTCCGGGCGAAAGAGCCGCGGGACATAATGGAAACGATGAAAGCGCGGCACAGCGTGCGCCGGTATTTGGATAAGAAAATACCCGACGCGGTCAGAAAAGAGCTCGATGCCTGCGCCGCGGAACTGAACCGCGAAAGCGGACTGAACATTCAGATCGTTTACGACGAGCCGGAATGCTTCAATTCTCATTACGGCCGCTTTGAGAACTGCGCGAACTATATCGCCGTGGTCGGCAGAAAGAGCGCCGAGCTTGAGCAGAACGGCGGATTTTACGGCGAAAAGCTGGTGCTCAAGGCGCAGGAAGAGGGATTGAACACCTGTTGGGTCGCTTTAAGCCACGGGAAAAGCAAGGCGAGCCTCGGCCCGGACGAAAGCGAAGTGATAATCATTGCGCTCGGCTACGGGGAAACGCAGGGCAGCGCGAGAAAAAGCAAGAAGCCGGAGGACGTGAGCAACATCGCGCCGGACTCGCCCGAGTGGTTCAAAAGAGGCGTGGAGGCCGCGCTGCTGGCGCCTACGGCCATAAATCAGCAGAGATTCAAGTTTACCCTCACGGGCAATAAGGTCTCCGCAAAAGCGGGAAAGATAGGCCCGTGCCTGAAGATAGATCTCGGGATAGCAAAATGCCATTTCGAGCTCGCCGCCGGAAAAGAAAACTTCGTGTGGGCGTGAAAGAACGCGTGCTTTGAGGCGGATCACGGGACCTTGGAGAGGGTCGAAAAAAACTACTACTCAACCATATAAGGAACGGTAAGAAAAATGAGCGGTCTGCAGCGCCTGCTTGACGCCGCCGCGGGGTGGACGCCCCCGGAGCTTGCCGGGGAGCCGCCTCACGGCGACATGCCGGGAGACAAGGTATGTATCGGCGAGGGGCACATACGAAAGGCAAACATCATCTTTCCCGCCCTTGTCCGGGAATTGAAAAAAACAAATAACGAAAAGACGGTCGTTTCCGTGTTCGGCGGCTCCGGCGTGGGCAAGAGCGAGACGGCGTCCGTCCTGGCGGCATATTTCCGCGCCGCCGGGATAGGCAGCTATGTCATGTCCGGAGACAATTATCCCCACCGCATACCGATGTACAACGACGCCGAGCGCCTGCGCATCTTCCGCACGGCCGGTCTGCGCGCGCTGGTCGCCTCCGGGCAGTACGGAGGCGAACTTCAAAAAGAACTTTCCGCGCTGTGGGAGAGCGGCGCCGACGCGGATCCCGCGGCCGCGGCGGAGCGATCCTGGCTGAAAATATATCAGTCCGCGGGGCGCGCTGCGCTTGCGGACTACCTCGGTACGCCGGCGGAGCAGGATTACGAAGAGGTAAACGCGATCCTCGCGGCGTTTCGCGCCGGAGAAAAGTCTGTTTTTCTCAAGCGTATGGGCCGCACGGAGGACGCCCGCTGGTACACGGCCGTGGATTTTTCCGAAACGGACGTGCTGCTGCTTGAGTGGACCCACGGCGGAAACGAGGCTCTTCGGGGCATAGACGTTCCGATACTGCTGTACAGCACTCCGGAAGAAACGAGGGAACACCGCCGCCTGCGCGCCAGAGACGGCAATACCGACAGCCCGTTCACCACGATGGTGCTCGAGATAGAGCAGATGGAGCTGGAGCGGGCGATACCGACGGTGAAGATAATGGTCTCCAAAAGCGGAGAACTGCTGAAGGGAGCGGGGGAATGA
>JAGDDB010000113.1 GCA_017958265.1 Oscillospiraceae bacterium
CCTCTTCGGACAGTCTGTTGAAGTAAACTATCTCGTCAACGCGGTTGATAAATTCCGGTCTGAGGAAATCGTTCAGGGCCTTGATGGATTTTTCCTTTCCCTGTTCGTTGATGGTCCGGTTAAAGCCCACGCTGCCGTCTTTGCGCTCGCTGCCGGCAGTGGTGGTCATGATTATGACGGTGTTTTCAAAATTGACCGTTTTGCCGTGCGCATCGGTTATGTGCCCGTCGTCGAGTATCTGCAAAAGGATGTTCATCACGTCGGGGTGTGCCTTTTCGATCTCGTCGAACAGTATTACGGAATAGGGCTTGCGGCGTATTTTTTCGGTGAGCTGACCCGCTTCGTCATAGCCGACGTATCCGGGAGGCGAGCCTATGATGCGGGATACCGCGTGCCTTTCCATGAACTCGGACATGTCGAGCCGTATAAGCGACTCGGGCGAATTGAAAAGATCGGCCGCGAGCTGCTTTACAAGCTCTGTTTTGCCCACGCCGGTCGATCCGACGAATATGAAGGACACGGGCTTGAGCTTGGAGGAAACGCCCACGCGCCTGCGTCTTATGGCGGCGCAGACGGCGTCGATGGCCTCATCCTGGCCTATGATATGCTTTTTCAGCCTTTCGTCCAGCTTTGCAAGCCGCTTCAGCTCGTCTTCCTTGATGCTGCTCGCCGGTATTTTGGTCCACAGCTCTATTATGCGCGCAAGGTTTTCCACATCCAGAGTGGGCTTGGCGGAATTTTCCGAGCTTGAAAGCTCGTCCTGAAGCCGGAGCTCACGGCTGCGTATCTCAGCAAGGCGCTCATAGTCCTTGCCTTCTTCATCCGGATCCGAGCTGAGCAGCAGTTCCCGCTCTTTGGCCAGATCGTCAAGCTCCTTGCGCATGAGCGCGTTCTTTTCGATATTTCTGTTTTTCAGGTTTACGTCGGAACAGGCCTCGTCAAGCAGGTCTATGGCTTTGTCCGGAAGGTAGCGATCGGTAATGTATCTTTCGCTGAGCCTTACCGCCTGCTCGCACATCTCGTCCGGGATGATCACGTCGTGATAATCCTCGTAGTATTTTTTTATTCCCTTCAGTATCTCCGCGCTGTCCTACATGGACGGCTCGGTGACCGTAACGGGCTGAAAACGCCGCTCGAGGGCGCTGTCCTTTTCGATATACTTACGGTACTCGGAAAAGGTCGTAGCTCCTATTACCTGTATCTCTCCCCTTGACAGAGCCGGTTTGAGTATATTGGCGGCGTTCATCGAGCCTTCCGCGTCTCCGGCGCCGACTATATTGTGCACCTCGTCAATGACCAGAATGATATTGCCCTGCTTCTTGATCTCGTCGATAAGGCCCTTCATCCTGCTCTCGAACTGTCCGCGAAATTGGGTCCCCGCCACAAGACTGGTAAGATCCAGCAGCCATACCTCTTTTTCGCGCAGCTTGTAGGGCACGTCGCCGTCGGCGATCTTCTGAGCGAGGCCCTCCGCTATGGCCGTTTTTCCTACGCCGGGCTCGCCTATCAGGCACGGATTGTTCTTCTGACGGCGGTTGAGTATCTGAATGACGCGCTCGATCTCCTCATCGCGTCCTATCATTTTGTCAAGCTTTCCTTCGGCGGCTCTGGCGGTAAGGTTGATGCAGTAATTATCGAGGAACTTTCTTTTATGTCCGCGAGACTGTCCGCTCTCGGGCTTGGAGTTGTTCTCGCTTCTTCCGTTCTGTTCGGGTTTCGGCGGCTGGCTTGCGCCGAATATGTTTTTCAAAAACGGGAACGTCGCCGTCTTCCCGTTATCATCCTCTCCGTCGTTTCCGCCGTCAAGTCCGTCCATACCCTCGGGAGAGCTGAAAGCTTCCATCATATCGTCGGTTATGCTCTCCAGCTCTTCATCCGATATTCCCATATTTTGAAGAATGTCTTTTATGGGCCGGATATTGAGCTCTTTGGCGCATTTCAGGCAGTATCCTTCCATTTTGCCGTTCTCATCCTTGCCTACAAAAACTATTGCGACATTCTTTTTGCATCTTGAACACTATGCGGGCTGCATTCCTCCACCTTCCTTTCACTGCGAGTATAACATCCCTGTCAATGGAAATCACACGCCAAAAATACCGGCAAACGGGTTGACATTCATAAACAGTCTCAAAAGGAGAGTTTTGTTTATGATCTCTTCTTTGAGTATCAGTCCCGAAAAGCGTGCGACCCACGCGATGAGAAAAACGATTATAAGGCCCTTGATCAGCCCGAAAGCAAGGCCGAGCATGCCGTTTATCATTTCAAGGCCCGGCAGCTTAATTTCCAAATTGATCAGATTTTCCACGACCGTAAAGAAAACCATTGCCAGGATGAATACCACGAGCATCGCAAGAGCGTACGCCGCCACAACGCAAAGTCTGTCCACAAGCACGGTTTTATAAACGTGCAGGCCGCTTCCCTCTTCCACCTGTTCGGCTGCCTGCCTGGCTATTGTACGCGCCTCCGAGCGGGTCAGGCCCATTCCCTCCAAAGAAACGCGGCAAAGCTCGAAGGGGGCGGCGTCATCGCCCAATTCCTCTCTCGCTTCGTTCACGCCTCTGTCGACTATGCCGCTGAAAAACGGTTCCAGCACAGAGGTAAACTCACCGGAATACCTTCTTGAAACAAGATCCGCCACGCTCAGCGAAATGATCAGCGCGAGCACCGCCGCGAGGGTGATTATCACCCCGCGCCTGTATCCGTGCCAAATGCTGAAAACGAGAATTGCCAGAAGGACTATATCTATCAGTATGCTGATTATACCCATGTCTATCTCCATCCGTTATCAAGGTTTACATATTGACGCGTCGTTGCCCGAGACCACGATCACGCTCCCGTCGCTTCTTGCCAAAGCATATTTTACCGCATCCGCGTCGGGTATCCTTCCGGTCTCCGCAAGACGCTGATCATAAATAACGATCTCGTCCGAATAAAGCACCGCGATACTTCGTCCGCTCACCGAGAAGCCCTGCGGCTCCGGGCGGTCCTCGATACTGCCGAGCACCGACCCGCCCGTATCGAGGGTAACTATATGGCCGGTCCCGCCGACCTTATATTTCCCCAGCAGAAGCAAGGCGTAGCCGTCGCCGAAATCGAAATCTTTGATGTATTCTCCGCCGAAATCGTATGAAGCGCTGCTGCGAAGCGTATCCGAAAGGAATACCGCGCTTTCGGAAGACAGGGCGCAGACCGTGCCGGCGGATATATAATCCAGCGCATAGAAAAGCTGGTCCGACTCCCATGAATTTTTTTCTTTTTCCGAGTCGAGCTGGTATGC
>JAGDDB010000114.1 GCA_017958265.1 Oscillospiraceae bacterium
GCTGATGAAAAAATACGGCATTCCCACGGCTTCATACGAAAGCTTTTCGGATATGGAAAAGGCGATCGATTATGTTCGCGGGCAGACTCCGCCCATAGTCGTCAAGGCGGACGGACTTGCTCTCGGAAAAGGCGTTGTAATAGCCGAGAGCGTGGCGGAGGCTGAAAAAGCCGTAAGAGAAATGATGCAGGACATGAAGTTCGGCGACAGCGGACGCAATATAGTAATAGAAGAATATCTTACCGGTCCCGAGGTTTCGGTGCTCGCGTTCACCGACGGAAAGACCGTGGTGCCGATGGTTTCCTCCATGGATCACAAGCGCGCCCATGACGGCGACACGGGCCTTAATACCGGCGGCATGGGGACCGTTGCGCCCAATCCGTATTACACTCCCCGTATTGCCGAGCGGTGCTTCAAAGAGATATTCGTGCCTACGATGAATGCCATGAACGCCGAGGGACGCAGCTTCAAGGGCTGCCTGTATTTCGGACTGATGATCACTCCCGCGGGGCCCAAGGTGATAGAGTATAACTGCCGTTTCGGGGATCCGGAGACGCAGGTGGTGCTCCCGCTGCTGGAAAGCGATCTTTTTGAGATCATGCGCGCCGTGACCGAAGAAAGACTTGCGGACATACCGGTGCGTTTCGGCGACGGAGCAGCCTGCTGCGTTATCATGGCCTCGGACGGTTATCCGTCTTCTTACAAAAAAGGCTATGAGATAACCATACCCGACGGGCTCGACAGCGAAGTATACGTCGCCGGGGCAGCTCTCAACGGCGAGGGGAAAATGATCACCTCCGGGGGAAGGGTCCTCGGCGTTTCGGCAGTGGCCGACAGCCTTTCCGAAGCCATAGAAAAAGCCTATGCGGATGTGAAAAAGATAAGCTTTGAAAACGCATATTATCGACATGATATAGGAAAGCGCGCTCTCGAAGCGCCGAGGGACTGAAATATGGTATACAGAGTTTACGTTGAAAAAAGGCCGGAGCTTGCCTCGGAAGCCGACGCTCTGAAAAACGATATACGCAGTTTTCTGAGAATAGGATCCCTTGAACGGCTGAGGATCGTGAACCGTTATGACGCCGAGGGCATCAGCCGGGAGCTTTTTGATACCGCCGTCAGAACGGTTTTTTCGGAGCCGCAGAGCGATGAGGTGTATTACGATCTCTCACCGCTGGAAAATGCGCATATCATTGCGGTGGAATACCTTCCGGGTCAATTTGATCAAAGGGCCGATTCCGCAGCTCAGTGCATTCAGATCATATCGCGCAGCGACAGACCGAGCATCAAAACGGCAAAGCTGTACGCGCTTTACGGAGATCTCAGCGAAGAGGACCTTAATAAAACGGAAAAATACCTCATCAACCCCGTTGAATCGCGCAGGGCCTCTCTTGATACCTTCGATACCCTGATATCGGCTTATCCCGTACCGGATAAGGTGAGGATACTTGAGGGATTTCGGGATATGGACGACTCGGCGGCGGAAAAGATCATGTCCGAGTTTTCGCTTGCCATGGACCGCGAGGACCTTCGGGTATGCCGTGATTATTTCCGAAAAGAAGGCCGCGATCCGACTGTAACGGAGCTTAAAATGCTCGATACATACTGGTCCGATCATTGCCGTCATACCACGTTCAATACCATAATCGACCGTGTCGATTTTTCGGACGGACTTCTGCGGGGAGCGTATGACGAATATCTTGCGATAAGAGAAAAACTCGGCCGCACCAAGCCGCAATGCCTTATGGACATGGGCACCATAGCTGCGAAGCTCCTGAAAAGCGACGGGCGTCTCGCAGGTCTTGACGAATCCGATGAGATCAACGCCTGCACGGTCAAGATAAAGGCCGACATCGACGGCAGTGAAGAGGATTGGCTCCTGCTTTTCAAAAATGAAACTCACAATCACCCCACCGAGATAGAGCCCTTCGGAGGAGCGGCGACCTGTATAGGCGGCGCGATCCGGGATCCCCTCAGCGGACGGAGCTATGTATATGCCGCCATGCGAATTACGGGCGCGGCGGATCCTCTCAAGCCCGTTTCGGAAACGCTGCCCGGCAAGCTGCCTCAGCGCAAGCTCGTTACAACAGCCGCGGCAGGCTACAGCTCGTACGGCAATCAGATAGGACTTGCCACCGGTCTGGTAGATGAACTGTATCATGACGGATATGCCGCGAAAC
>JAGDDB010000115.1 GCA_017958265.1 Oscillospiraceae bacterium
CTGCGGCGGTAAAAGTCCGCTTGCTCAGGCGCGCAGGAAATACTCCGGGCAAATGAGGGATATACTCATGGGCCTGTCGGACTTCCTCGACAGCGGATACTATAAAGCCCCTTATATGTAAAGAAAACATCGGCGCCCCGGCGGAAGTTTTTCCGCCGGGGCGCTTTGCACATACGGGATCAGCGCATGGACGCCATTTTGAACACTGTTTCCGACTGCCCGATCACCATGACATGATCTTCCTCGGAGAAAAGGTAATCCGCGTCGGGCACGGGGTCGACTGTGCCGTCATGCTTTACGGCGATGATGTTCACACCGTATTTTTGACGGGCGTTCACGTCCCTGAGGCTTTTGCCTATCCAGGAGCGCGGCACGTTTATTTCATAAACCGCGTGGGTATCGGTAAGCGGTATGTAATCGAAAATGTTTTCCGAATCGTAGCGCACGGCCAGTTTTTCGGCAAGGTCGTACTCCGGGTATATCACCTCGTTGGCACCTATGGAGTAGAGCAGTTCCCGCTGTACCTCCTTGCCCGCTTTGGCAACGATGAAGGACGCTCCGAGCTTTTTCAGAAGCAGAGTGATGATCACGGAGGCTTCAAAATTGGAGCCGATGGTCACAAAACAGATATCGAAGCCGGCGACATCCAAAGAGGACAGCACCTCCTTGTTGGTGCAGTCGCCTATATGGGAGTCGGTAAAGCTGTCGGCATACTGCTCGACCAGCTCCGCGTTGATGTCAACGACCATGACGTCGTTGCCCAGCTCCTGCATTTTCACAGCCAGATGATAGCCGAGTTTGCCAAGACCTATAACAAGAACAGATTGCATGATGACATTCTCCTTACGCCAAACGGCACTGATTGGATCGCGCCCGGAGCGGCGCCGAAATGATACGCTCTCGGGCGGCAGAGGTCCATATGGGTTTTATCCTACGAGTATGTTTTCAGTGGGACGCTCCGTTTTCGCGGATTTGCGGTTTTCACCCAAAAGCAGCGCAAGAGACAGACCGCCGATGCGCCCGGCGAACATAAGCAGCATGATGACCGCGCGGGAGGCGGTGTGCAGCTGCGTGGTCACGCCCATGGACAGCCCGACCGTTCCCACGGCGGAGACGACCTCGAAAAGTATCTGCTTCAGGCCGAAAGGCTCCAAAGCGCAGATGACGAAGGCGGCGGCCGCCGCTGCCGAGACATAGACCGTGACTATCGCGCCCGCCCGCTTTACGACGGCGTCGTCAAGACTTCGCTTGAATACGGTGATGCTGCTGCGCTTGGTCGCGGAGGCATAGGCGCTGAGCATGATGACCGCGAAGGTGGTGGTTTTTATGCCGCCGGCCGTGGAGCCGGAGCTGCCGCCGATGAACATAAGCAAACAGCTCAGCAGAGAGCCGCTGTCCGAAAGCCGGGACAGGTCGGCGGTGTTCATGCCCGCGGTACGCGTGCTGACGGAATGGAACAGAGAGGCGAGTATCCGCTCCCCGACGGACATCGAAGACATGGAGGCGGTTTTCTCGCTGAGGAAAAACAGGATCCATCCGATCAGTATCAAAGCCGCGCTGACCGAGAGAGAGAGCTTTGAATGCAGATCGTATTTCCTGAAATGAAAACGATGTTCGGCAATGTCGCCCCAAATGATAAAGCCTATGCCGCCGATGACTATAAGCGCGCACAGGGTAAGACATACCAGCGGGTCGCGGGAGTAATCGGTAAAGGACGAGAAATTGCCGATGATATCAAAGCCCGCGTTGCAGAAGGCGGAAATGCTGTGGAATACGGCGTACCATATCCCCCTTGCGGGGCCCAGCTGCGGGACGAAGCGCACGGCAAGCACGGCGGCGCCGGCGCACTCGAATATGAAGGTGCCCGTTACGATGCGCAGAATCAGTTTTTTCACGCTGCTGTGGGTCATTGCCCCGGTCGCCTGCATAAGCAGCGTGCGCTCATGCAGGCCGATGCGCTTATGTATGAGTACCGACGCGGCGGTGATGACGGTCATGAAGCCCAGCCCGCCCACCTGTATCATCAACAGTATGATCAGCTTGCCGAAAAAGGACCAGTGAGTGCCGGTATCGGCCACGACCAGTCCCGTAACGCAGGTGGCGCTGGTGGAGGTGAAAAAGGCGGTGAGAGGGTCTGTCCCCACACGGTCTGCCGAGGCGCAGGGCAGCATGAGCAGCAGGCCCCCGGCGATTATGACGGCCAGAAAGCCGAGCACGACTATTTTGTTATAGCTCAGGCGCGATTTGCGTTCCTTCATACTATCATCCTCTGAAAGCTCGGGCGGATATGATATTTTAACATAGCCTCCGCCGTGCCGCAAGAGTTATTGACTTTGTCTCGGGGCGTGAAATATAATCTGAGTGAAAGACGAAAGGGGACTTTCGCACATGAAAAAGACAGTAATAGTTACCGGCGGGAGCAGCGGCATAGGGAAAAGCCCCGCGGAGCTGCTGGCGGGGAAGGGATATACGGTATATACCGTGTCCCGCGGCGAGCATACGCCCGTGGGCAAGGCGCATATCCGGGCCGACGTATCGGATCCCGTTCGTGCAGCGGCCGCCGTTGAGGCGGTCGTGGAAGCGGAGGGCGGAGTGGACATACTGGTAAACTGCGCGGGCTTCGGCATTTCCGGAGCCGCGGAATTTACGCAGCCCGAGGACTCGCGCAGACAAATGGAGGTAAATCTGTTCGGTACGGACAATATGATCCGCGCCGTCCTGC
>JAGDDB010000116.1 GCA_017958265.1 Oscillospiraceae bacterium
CGAACCGAAGGACCTCGTCGGGGCCGCATTTCAAAGAGCTGCCGTCGTCAAACAGGAGCGTCAGCCTGCCGCTGTTCCCGGCGGAGGGCAGGATCTTCTCAAGGCGCATCAGTCTTCGAAATCGTCCGCGTCCACTCTCACAGCGGCGCCCGCGGCAACGGCGGCGGGCGGGGCCTTGCGGGCGGCCGCGGCGGCGTCGAAGTTGGCTATTATCTTCCGCTCTATCTCTTCGGCCACATCGGGGTTTTCCTTAAGGAATGCCTTCACGCCGTCCTTGCCCTGTATGCGCTGGCCGTTCACGGTGAACCACGACCCGCTCTTTTCGATGAGATTCATGTTCACGCCTATATCCGTTATCTCGCCCAGGCGGGATATGCCCTCGCCGTATATGATATCGAATTCCGCTTCCTTAAAGGGCGGGGCCACCTTGTTTTTGGTCACCTTCACCTTGGTACGGCTGCCTATTTTCTCATGCCCGTTCGCGATCGTCTCGGTGCGGCGCACTTCCAGCCTCACGCTGGAATAGAATTTCAGAGCTCTGCCGCCGGTGGTGGTCTCGGGGTTGCCGTAGACTACGCCTATCTTTTCGCGCAGCTGGTTTATAAACACCACGACGCAGTTCGTCTTGGATATCGAGCCGGCAAGCTTTCTCAGCGCCTGGGACATAAGCCGCGCGTGCAGGCCGACTACGGAATCGCCCATCTCCGCCTCTATCTCCGCTCTGGGCACAAGAGCCGCGACGGAGTCGATTATTATCGCGTCGACCGCTCCGGAGCGCACGAGCGCCTCCGTGATCTCAAGGGCCTGCTCGCCCGTATCCGGCTGGGAAATCAAAAGCCTGTCTATGTCCACGCCGAGGGCGCGCGCATAGGACGGGTCGAGGGCGTGCTCGGCGTCGATAAAGGCGGCTTCGCCTCCGGCTTTCTGAGCGGCGGCAAGTATATGCAGGGCAAGAGTGGTCTTGCCGGACGATTCGGGCCCGTATATCTCGATTATCCTTCCCTTGGGCACTCCGCCGATGCCGAGCGCCATATCCAGCGTCAGCGAGCCGGTCGAAATAGCCTCTACGCTGAGTCCCGCGGATTCTCCCAAACGCATGATCGAGCCCGGTCCGAAATTCCGCTCTATCTGCGCGAGGGTGGTCTCCAAAGCTTTTTTCTTGTCGGCGGCCGGCGCCGCGCTCTCTACAACATGCTGTTTTTTCGTAGCCAATTTCTTATCCTCCCCGCATTATTTCCGAAAAATGACCGCCCGTTCGATCCCGAGCGTATCCATTGCGCTTTGAATATGTGTAAGTCCCGCTGCCCGGGCTATATCCTTTACCTTGCCGCTCTGGCCCTCGCCGCATTCGAAAATGAGTATCCCTCCGCCGCGAAGCAGCCCGCTCCAGAACGCGCATATGCTCCTGTAAAAATCAAGCCCGTCTTCGCCGCCGTCCAGGGCCGATCTCGGCTCATGATCCTTTACGGATATATCAAGTCCGTCTATTTCCGCCGACGCGATATACGGCGGATTGCACACTATCGCGTCAAAGCTTCCGAGCTGCCCGGAGGGCATGTCCAAAGCGTCTGCCCGGACACAGTAGACCCGTGAAGTCAGCCTGTGGCGCATCGCATTGCGGCGGCATACCATGAGCGCTCTCTCGTCGATATCGGCAAGCACGGCCGTCAGATCCGCTCTGCGCGCCGCGGCGGTCAGCCCTATGCACCCGCTGCCGGCGCACAGGTCAAGTATCCTCGGCTTTTCCCTGTCGCCGATATGGCTCAAAAGGGCCTCCGGCAGCAGTTCGGTATCCATCCTCGGTATAAGCACATTGGGGTTCACTTCGAAGCTCAGCCCGCAGAACTCCCATTCCCCGAGGATGTATGCCGCGGGCTCGCCGGATATGCGGCGGTCAAAAAACAGTTCGGCCCTCTGCTCGATCTCATCCCCCGGGTAGAGGCGGATATCCCGCAGCAGCTCTTCCGTCGTTTTATCCGCCGCAAAGGCGAGCAGCAGCCGCGCCTCAAGCGAGGCGGCCTCTATGCCCGCTTTTTTCAGCCGTTTCGCGCCGTCGATGTAAATATCGTTATATGTCCTCATCGGCTCACCATTCGTCCGAGCCCTTTTCCTCCGGTATCACGAGCTTGAGCGCCTCGATGGCGACCTCTATCATGCCGTCGTCCGGCTCATAAACCGTGAGCCTCTGCAGGGCCTTGCCCGGAGCGGCGAGCACGGCCGACAGGATGTTGTCATGCCTGCCGCACCAGCGGTTTATCTCATAGCTTATCGCCACGACCACCGGCAGCAGAAGCAGCCTTATGCACATGCCCACCAGCCTGTTTTTCCAGCTGACTATCGAAAACACCAGCATGCTCACTATCATCACCACGAACAGAAAGCTCGTTCCGCAGCGCGGATGCTGCCTCGGCTGCGGCCGGACGTTCTCAACGGTGAGCTCAAGCCCCTTTTCATAGCAGAATATCGACTTGTGCTCTGCCCCGTGGTACTCGAACACCCTGTGTATCTCCTTCATGCGGGTCACCGCCCACATATAGAACAGGAATATGCATATCCTGATCAATCCGTCGACCAGGTTTTTGATGATGTTCGACTTTATTCCTCCCGACAGCAGCCCGGTGAGAAAATACGGCAGCACGAAAAACAGCGCGACCGCAAGACCTATGCCGACCACCATGGAAACGGACATTATAATCTTGGCCGATTTTTCGGCGTCCAGATGCTCGTTCAGCCACTTGTCGAACTTGCTTTCCTGGGCCTGCTGCTCCTCCTCGGGCATACACTCCGCGGAGAACATCAGCGCCTTCATGCCCGATATCAGAGAAGCGAAAAACGATACCACTCCCCTTATCAGAGGCAGACCGAGAATGGGATAACGGTCCTTTATCAGTTTTATTTCTTCTTCCTTAATGACAAATCCTTTCGGACCGCGTACGACTATCGCCTGTTTTTTCGGGCCGCGCATCATTATGCCCTCTATCAGCGCCTGTCCGCCTATGGTCGTGCGAAAACAGACGTCGGCTTCATTTTTCTTCATGCGCATCACCTCTTTACGGATTATTGGAAACGGGCAGCAGTATCGTAACCACCGCCCCGCCGCCCTCGGCGTTTTCGATATTGAGCACTCCGGAATGCAGTCTGACGATCTCCTCGCATACGGCAAGGCCTATTCCGCTTCCCCTTGCCTTGGAGCTGCCCTTGTAGAATTTGTATTTGACGTGCGGAAGCTCGTCCGGCGGAATGCCCGGGCCGTAATCCCGCACCGCAATCCTCACGTAATCTTTGCCGCTGCCCTCATGATCGGCGGCAAGGTCGATTTTTACCGTTATTTTTCCGCCGGAACCGCCGTGCTTGGCGGCGTTGTCAAGCACGTTGAGGAATACCTGTTTGAGCCGCTCCGGATCGCCGGGGATTATCGGCAGGGGCTCCTCGGAGGGCACATGCTCCAGCGTAATGCCCTTTTGCTTGAAAAGCTCCCTGTAGGAGAAGATCGCGTCCTCCAGCTCCGCCTCTATGTCGAGCTTTTCTATGCTCACGGTAAAGCGCCCGTCCTCTATGCGCGTAAAGTCCAGCAGCTCTTCCACCATGTTCGTGAGTCTTTTGGCTTACTCTATGATGTTTTCCAGGCCTTTTTTCGACTCCTCCGACATGCCGTCGTCATAGCGCAGCGTTTCGCTCCAGCCCGCTATCGCCGTAAGCGGCGTGCGAAGCTCGTGGGAAACGGAGGATATGAACTCCGCTTTCATTTTTTCCGACTGGCTTATCTGTATCGACATTTCGTTGATGGAGTCGACCATCTCGCCTATCTCGTCTCTGTACTTGTTTTCTATCTGACTGCCGTAGCCCCCGTCCGCTATGTGCCGCGTCATCACCGTGACCTCCTGCACCGGCGTGACTATGGAACGGATGAAGATGGTGCTCAAAAGGAATACGAGCAGCACCACGCCCGCGCCTACTCCGAGCGCGAGGAATACATTCAGCATCAGCTGCCTGTCGGCCAGCCTCAGGCTGGTCACATACCGCATGACTCCCGCCACCTGACCGTTGGAATACAGCACCGGCGATGATACGGCGGTTATCCTCTCTCCCGTGGCCGGGTTTCTGCCCGTCCAGCTTTTAAGGCTTTTTGTTTCTATTGCTCCCGCGATATCCTCCGTTCCCGGAGAAGTGCCCGCCGTAAGGCCGTAGGTGGATACGACTATGCTTCCCTGGGTATTGATGAATTGCAGCTCCATGCGGTCGCGGCCGTCAAAAAGCTCGGTATATCTGTACGCGCTCTGGTAATACTCGGCATAGGTCCTCGTTACGTAATTGGCAAAGAAATCCGCTGCCGTTCTGGCCTTGGACTCCATTCCCGAGCGTATGCCGCTGTAATAGTAGTTGGCCCTGGACAGCGAAAACGCCAGCACGCCCGCAAGCACGGCCAATACCGTTACCAGCATGCAGTTGAACATCCATCTCTGTTTAATGCCGCGCAGTTTCATATTCTCCTCAGAAGCCCCACTTGTAACCGTGGCCCCAGACCGTGGTTATATACTCGGGATTTGTGGGATCGTCCTCTATTTTTATCCTCAGTCTGCGTATGTTCACGTCCACGACCTTTGTCTCGCCTTCGTACTCGTCGCCCCACACCGCGGCAAGTATCTCTTCTCTCGCCATCGCCTTGCCCGGGTTGTCCATGAAAAGCTTCACTATGGCGTATTCCACCTGCGTCAGACGCACGCGCTGCCCGTTTTTCTCAAGGGTCCTGCTGCGCGTGTTCAGTTTGAATATGCCTCTTACTATTTCGCTGCCGTCGTCTCCTTCTTCTCCTCCCACGCGCCTGTAAAGCGCGTCGATGCGCGCGGTGAATTCCGCGATCGAGGTGAGCGGCTTGGTAACGTAATCGTCGGCGCCGGTCATCAGTCCCGTTACCTTATCTATTTCCTGCGACCGGGCGGTCAGCATGATTATCCCCATTTTCGAGTCTGTCGCTCTTATCCTGCGGCATACCTCAAAGCCGTCGATATCGGGCAGCATCACATCCAGCACAGCCAGGCTGATATCGGGGTTCTGTTTTATCTGCTCAAGGGCCTCGGCCCCGGTTTCCGCCTCTATGGGCTCATATCCGGAACGGCGGAGATTGAGCACGATAAAGCTGCGAATGCTGGCCTCGTCTTCCAAAACAAGTATCTTTTTCATACTTTTCCTCCCGTCAGTTCACGCCCGTGATCCATTCCGAATATATGCGCGCGAATGCGGACTTCAAATACGCGTAGTCCGGAGCGAAGTCCACCTCTCCTTCCTCGCCGAGCAGCCGCGCCGCATAAACGGTATCGCTGCTGCGGTACAGCACCACCCTGTCGTCCTTCGCCGCCATGTCGTCGCGGTTTTCACCGGTTATGGCGTAAATGGCCAGGAAATCCGTTACGGGCTCATCGTCTCCGTTCCAGCGGGAGAAGATCACGCCTCTTTCGCCCGTGCTGCTGTCCTCGCGGCGTATGGTCACATTGTCCCGCCACTGCTCCGGCAGCACGAGATACCAGCTGTCGGTGTAATTATGATAAGTCGTCAGCTTCAGCTCGGCCTCTCCGGCGGAAGAATAGCAGTACCAGTCGAGCACTCTGTATGCCGTGTCCGTCTTGGATTTCAGCTGTCTTGTTACGGGCAGCTCCATGATCCCGTCCGAATCTATATCGCGGCAATAGGCGGCGTAGGAGCGTTTTGTATTCTCGCTTTCTCCCGTTTCCGACGAAACGGTTATGTTTTTCAGTTCCGTGCCGTCAAAAACGAAAATATCGCTTATCAGCCCGCTGCTCATATACGCGCCCTCTACGAAGAGCGCAGTCTTCCCGTCCGTAAGGGTCCCGGCGGTGAGCCGCGATATGGTTTCCATCCCGGGGCTGAGTCTGGCCGAAGCCGTCTCCGTCTCCCCGTCGGGATTTATCGTATACAGCTCCACGTCGCCGCTCTTTTCCCCGCTCCGCTCCCGCAGCACCATCAGCTCGGCATTGCCGTCGCCGTTCAGATCCGCGGCGGTATATTGATCATAGTCCGCCATTACGATGGCGGAGGCCTTAAAGCCCTTCAGGCTGTACACTCCGAGCATGTCTATATCCGCGCCCATGTGCCAGCCCACGGCGATCTCGCTCCAGCCGTCGCCGTCCATATCGATATAGCTGATGCTGCCTATGCTCGTCCCGTCGCCGTCGACGGTCGCAACGACCTCATAGCTTTCCTCGTTCTGGCTGAAAATATAGATCCTGA
>JAGDDB010000117.1 GCA_017958265.1 Oscillospiraceae bacterium
AAAAAGGGTTTCCTGCAAAAATATACATTTAAGTTCAAAATCGAAGTCCAACGAAGTGAGTTCGATTTTGGGAGGAAGGGCAACGGAGCGATACATAGTTTTCACTGTATGACAGCGAAAACGGAGTGAGCACAGTTTGCCCTGACGAACGGGGCGCCGCAAAAAGCAGCGCCCCGCGTTTAACCGATCGGATGAATGCGCCTCAAAACATCAGGGCGCGTTGTCATAAGCCTGCAGAGCCGCAACGAGGCAGTCTGCCACGCCGTTGATGCCGACGGCCATGAGAGTTTCAAGAATGGCGCCGCGGACCTCTTCGCGGGTCGCGCCGGCCTGCTTGGCGAAAACAGCGTGGCCGGCAACGGAGCCGACAGCGCCGCGGGACGCCTGAATGGCCATATAAATGAGCTGGAAGGTCTTGGCGTCAAGACCGGTGCCGCTCTGCACCTTGCCGGTGAAATCAAAGAATGCCTGCATGGTTTCGGGAGATTCCTTGCCCCATACTTCAAAGAAATTAGCTTCTGCCATGATGATGCCTCCTGTTTAAATATTTATGCCATTATTATAAAATAGCAATGCGGCAAATACAATGAATATTTTGCTTTAAAAGCCTCAAATCCGTATTTTTTATTTCCATCCTCGGATCCGGCGCGTTAACGGGAAGCGTTGTATTCCTCCAAAGCGGCGGTAAATGCGCGTATGTTTTCGCCCGGCATGCCCGGCGATGCTCCGCCGCCGGCCGAGAGAATGAGCCCGCGCGCCGAGCCGTGGCTTTTCAGGCAGGCAAGGGCGGCTTTGCGGACCTCGTCGGGGCTGGCCTGCGTGAGCACCTGCAGTCCCGGCACGTTTCCGAGGATACAGACATTTTCCCCGAGCAGACGCCGCGCCTCGGCAATGTCCGCCAGGTGAGAAAAATTGAAAATATTAACGCCGAGCTTGGAAATATACGGGAATGTGATATACTGATTACCGAAGTTGTCGTTGTGGAACATCTTTACGGGGAAGCTGAACCAATCGAATATCTCCTTGAGATAAGGCTGAGCGAATTCGAGATACTCTTCCTCGGATAAAAAGCCGCACAGATCGTCCAGCACCAGCATTCCCTCTACGCAGTCGAGCGTCTCGGCCTGGGCCTCGAGCCAGCGTATGACCAGGGCAGTTGCGGTCTTGAGAAGCCGGTGAAGAGAATCGGGCTCGGTTTTGACCGCTACGCAGAATTCGGGGATGCTCATAAGAAAGCTGACTATGTTCAGCGGACCTCTTGAGGCCACCATCCTTATTTTTTCGCCCTCGTCGTGAAGCGGGCCCTTTACGCGGCGGTAATAATTCAGCGCCAGGGGCATGAGTCCGTCTTTATGCGGGTCGGGAACGGGCAGTGAGGCGATAAGGTCTATATCGTCGGCCGAGTCGATGAGATGGCCTATGCTGACGGGCTGATTGTGATAAAAACTGAGCTTGCATCCGAAGGAAGAGGGCTCGGACCCCATGCCGAACTCCACCCAATGATCGGGGAAGAAAAGCAGAGAGGGGAAATCGGCTTTTATTTTCCCGTAGCAGGAGCGCCACAGCTCTGCGTCGGTATAAAAATCGATGGTGGATACTCCGCAGTAACCGGGTATCCACGGACTGTCGACTATAAATCCCGCGGGCACGCCGCCCGTATCCTGACAGGCCGCGCACTGCTTTACAAGGGTCCATTCTCTGTCGGTCATGATAGCATTATCCTTTTCTTGCGCTTACTAATTCAAATGTATTTTAGCGTTTTTTAATACGCATTTCAATCATAATCGAAATCATAATCGAAAGGAAGACGCCTTATGAATTATTCCGAGCTTTGGCTGGATCACACATCGGTAAAAACAGACGCCGGTTTCTGCGGTACGGTAGCGTGGTCCGGCGGCAGTGCGAGAGTGAAAAACGCCGTCGGAGAGCTGAAAACCGCCCTGACCGCCATGACGGGCCGTGAGCCGAAGCTTATCGAAAGCGCCGACTTCGACGGCAAGGGGATCTTGCTGTGCGCCGAGGGTGAGGGATAAGATTTCGAGATCTTCTTTCGCGGAGAAACGCTCGTTATAAAGGGCGGAGACGCGGGCGTGCTTTACGGCGCCTTCGCGCTGATACGCAGCCTCGTATGCGGAGATAAGGAGCTGTGCACAAAGCAGAGCCCGTCAAAGCCGCTGCGCATGCTCGATCATTGGGACAACGCGGACGGCAGCATAGAGCGAGGATATTCCGGCAATTCCTTTTTCTTTAAAGACGGCAGGCTGCTTGTCAACGAGCGCAGCGTGACGTACGCCCGGCTGCTTGCCTCGGTGGGCATAAACGCGGCGGCGATAAACAACGTGAATGTAAAAGGCCCGGCAACAAAGCTCATTACCGATGAATATTACGCGCCTCTCTCGGAGCTGTCGGAGATATTGGACGGCTATGGGATCAAGCTTTTCCTTTCGCTGAATTACGCGGCGCCCATGGAGCTGGGCGGGCTCGACAGCGCCGATCCCTTGGACGAAAGAGTGGCGGCGTGGTGGGAAGAGCGCATGAGGGAGACCTTTGCCGCCCTGCCCGGCTTGGGCGGCTTTGTGGTAAAGGCCGACTCCGAAGGCAGGCCCGGTCCCTTTACCTACGGCCGCACCCATGCCGACGGGGCGAATATGCTGGCCCGGGCGGTGAGGCCCTACGGAGGCAGGATAATATGGCGCTGCTTCGTATATAACTGTCAGCAGGACTGGCGCGATCTCAAAACGGACCGTGCGAGAGCGTGCTGCGATAATTTCGAGCCCCTTGACGGCCTGTTCGACGACAACGTGATATTGCAGATAAAGAACGGACCGGTGGATTTCCAGGTGCGCGAGCCCGTGTCCCCGCTTTTCGGCAGACTGAAAAAAACCAACTGCATGGCGGAATTTCAGATCGCTCAGGAATACACGGGCCAGCAGCGGCACGTATGCTATCTTATCGACTTTTTCAAGCAGGTGCTTGACACGCGCATGTATACCGGCGAAGAAAAGGACACGGTTGGGGACATAGTCTGCGGCATGACCGCCGTAAGCAATACCGGCGACGATTTCAACTGGACCGGACACGATCTCGCGGGAGCCAACCTTTACGGCTTCGGAAGACTTGCCTGGGACACTTCTCTGAGCGCCGAGCAGATCGCGAGAGAGTGGATATGCATGTATTACGGCCGTGACGCGGAGCTTTCCGATACGGTATGCGATATACTCATGCGCTCGTGGCCGGTATATGAAAAATACAACGCGCCCCTCGGCATAGGCTGGATGTGCACGCCGGGATATCATTACGGACCGGACCCGGACGGATATGAGTATTCCCGCTGGGGCACCTACCATAAGGCTACGCACGAAACGATAGGCCTTGACCGCACGCCTTCCGGCACGGGCATGACGGAGCAGTATAACGAGCCCCTGAAGAGCATATACGCACACCCGGAGAAATGCCCGGATGAGCTGAAGCTGTTTTTCCACAAGCTGCCCTATGATTTTCGCCTGCAAAGCGGAAAGACGGTGATACAGCATATATACGACACGCATTTTGAGGGCGCGGAGGAGGCCGCGGAGTTCGTCGAACTGTGGAAAAAGCTCGAGGGCAAAATGGACGGCGGGCGCTACGAAAGAGTATTGTCAAGGCTGATCGAACAGAGCATCAGCGCCGCGGAGTGGCGGGATGTGATTAATTCGTACTTCTGGCGCAAAACCATGATACCCGATGAGAAAGGGAGAGAGCTGTACTGATGGAAAAACTCGCGCTTATGCCTGTCTTTCAAGACGGCATGATACTGCAGAGAGACAGAAGCTGTGAGATATGGGGACATGCCGAGGGCAGGGTTACGGTCGAGCTCGACGGAGCGAGCGTGTCCGCCGAGGCGGAAAACGGGCGCTTCCGCGTGACCCTGCCGCCGCACGCGGCGGGGCGCGGCTATACGCTTACGGCGGTGTGCGGAGACGAACGCGTATGCGTGAGCGACGTATGCTTCGGCGACGTGTTCATATTCAGCGGTCAGTCCAATTTTGAAACGCCCTGCCGGCGCGTGCTCGACGTATCCGCCCGGGAGATAGCCCGGGCAGATTATCCGTATATAAGGGAATATAAGATCAACGCAAGCTACGGTTTCGACGGGCCGACGGACGGCGTGACCCCGGGCGTGTGGAAACGCGCGGGAGGCGCGGAGATATACGATATGAGCGCGCCGGCATTCTTCTTCGCAAAAGAGCTGTACGAGCGGGACGGAGTGCCGATAGGGATCATCCTCAACGCCATAGGCGGCTCCGGCATAAGCTCATGGATGCCGCGCGAGGCGCTGGACGAAAAACAGGAGAGCTTTTTGAAGCTGTATCTCGACCTGCTCTCATCGCCGCCGCCGTCGCCCCCGCCGGGTGAGGAAACCTCGTCGGAGCGGTGGGATCGGGAAATAAACCGCGGCGAGCCCGAAAAACGGGACGGGTATTTCGAGGTGCCCGGCATGACGATGGGAACGGCGCTGGACGGTTTTTCCGGCTCGGTCTGGTTTTACAGAGAGGTAATGCTTGACAGCGAGCCCGAGGGAGACGGCTTTATATATGTCGGCGAGCTCATAGACTCGGACGAAACATTTATAAACGGAGTAAAGGTCGGCGAGACGGGATACCGGTATCCGCCGCGTAAATATACCGTACCCGCCGGCATATTGAAAAAGGGAGTGAACGAGATAAAGCTGCGCCTCGTGATAAACGGGGGTCAGGGCGGCTTTATACCGGAGCATCCGTATTGGCTGAGAGCGGGCGCGGACGAAAACGAAGAAAAGATCCCTCTGACCGGACGCTGGGAATACGCCGTTGAGGGGCGGAGCACGCCGCCGGCCTTCGGCGGAGGCATGATGCCGCCCGCGGCGGTGCCGACGGGCCTGTTCAATTCCGCCGTAGCTCCGCTGAGAGGGCTGCGCTTTAAAGGCGTACTGTGGTATCAGGGAGAAAGCGACACAAGCGCGGCGGCGGAATACACCGGCCGCTTCGCCGCCATGATAAAGGGCTGGCGCGAGGCTTTGGACGAGGATTTCAAGGTGATATGCGTGGAAATGCCGGATTACTGCGACCCCATCACCGGCATAGATCCCGGCTGGGCGGAGATGCAGAAGGTGCAAAGGGAGCTGCCGCAGCATGTAAAGGACTGCGTGACGGTCTCGGCGCGGGATCTGGGCGCGCCTTATGAGCTGCACCCGCAGTATAAAAAAGAGCTCGGCGTCCGCCTCGCCGCGGCCGGACGAAAGCTGTTTTACGAATAAACCGGAGCGCGCTGCCCCTGCGGGCCCGCTCTATGCGCCGCATGAAAAACGAAGCTCCGATGCGCTGCTTTTGCAATGCATCGGAGCTTTTTATCCGTCGGGATATTCTCAGCCGCCGTCCTTGTCGGCGGAGGGCAGGTATTTCCTTATTATCAGCATGCAGATTATCGAGACAACTGCCGTGGCGGCCGCCATGATAAAGGTGGGCGTGATCGCGCCGCCGAGCACCTTTTTGGACATGAAGTTGAAAAACACCGAGGACAGGCCGAGGGCAAGCATCAGCACGCCGTAGTTCGTGCCGGCGTTTTTGGGGCCGAAAAAGTCGGTGCAGACGGCGGCGTTGACGGGGGAGTGACCGCCGAAGCAGAATGCGATGACGCCTACCGTGACTATATACCATATCCCGCCGACGAAGCACATGCACAGCGCCGCGACGACGGTTGCGGCGGAAAGGATGATGAGCGTGGGCACGCGGCCGATGCGGTCTGAAACATAGGCCATTATCAGCCGTCCCGCGGCGTTGGGTATGCCGGTAAAGGAAACGGCGAGGGTAGCCAGGGCGACGGTCAGGCCGCGGCTTATGCCCAGGTCGTATATCATGGGCATGGTCAGGTTCCAGGTGCCGTTTATGAAGAACATCATGAAGAAGATGCACCAGA